>CAZNOB010000003.1:0-15009 GCA_964574535.1 uncultured Granulosicoccaceae bacterium
ATTCTCAAGTCTAATCTATACTCAAATATTCGCGCGACGTTTTGACGGATAGCTGTTTACTCTTTTTATTGGTTGTATGGCTCGGTTAAGGGTCGCGATTGTGTACAACTGTAAACCTTGTCAATCCTTGGGTAGACCAAGTTCTAAATTCACTGCTTGTCTGGCATCCTGTTCGCCTCGTCCAGTCCGCTTATATGAAGGTGCAGCTTTTTTCGAATTGCATGAGAGAAACTGATGGTCGTTAAAACGCCGAGTTATAAGGAATATTGGTAAACAACACAATATGATTTCAGCTGCACCCAAGAATTTAGATAATGTCATTTCGATTGCCACTGGTGGTTTTCACTGCCTGGCCCTGCGACAAGACGGGCAAGTTGTTGCGTGGGGGTGTAATGCCTACGGACAATTAGAGGTGCCCCCTGTTCAAGGTACCTTTGCCGCCGTTTGTTCCGGGAGATATCATAGCCTGGCTCTCACTAGTAGCGGACAAGTCGTGGGGTGGGGTCAGAACCGCTTCGGTCAGATCTCAGTCCCGGATAACCTGAGTGATGTTGTCATGATTGCGGCAGGGCGAAATCACAGCCTCGCCATGCGTAGCAATGGTACCGTAGTGGCGTGGGGCCATAACCACTTTAATCAGTGTGATGTTCCTGACGAGCTGGCGCGAGTTGTAAATATATTTGCCGGTGAATATTGCAGCATTGCGTTAAAGAGCGATGGTACCGTTGTAGTGTGGGGAGGCGAAGGCTTACCGCGTTAGTTGGTTCAGGCGTGAGGCGTTCTGGCATAAAGCGTTTGGCCGCGGGAGAACATCTGCTGCGGGATAGAACTTAGACAGACGTATACCCGTTGCGACTGTAGTTTGTTACTGATCTTTAGAAGGTAATAGCAGTATTTCTACTCTGCGATTTTTTTGCCTGCCCTCTGCTGTCTCATTGCTGGCCAGTGGTTTAGTATCACCAGCGCCGCTTACACTCATATTATTGGCTGGGATATTAGCGCCATCTGTAAAAAACTTAGCAGTAGTTAATGCTCTGGCCATCGACAAGCCAAGATTGTCTTTAAAAATGGCCGATAGCTTTGCCCCCAATGGGACATTATCCGAGTGGCCTTCGATCATAATACGTCGGTTCTCTATCTGAGCAATGGCATCACCAACAGCGGATAAAATTTGCTGACCCTCTTTACTCAGGCGGCTGCTACCTGTGCGAAATAGCTGACTGGAATCAACTTTTAAAGCCAATGTGTTATCGGCTAGTCGGTTGACCGTTACTGAGTCGACGCCGTTGTTTTGAAGTTGCTGTTTTATTGAGTCTGCGAGCATAGATGATTCATTGTTGAGTTTTATGCCAGCATCGATCAGTGCCTTTCTTTCAGCTATCAGTGTTGATAGTTCCAGCTGTTTAGCATCAAGTCTTTTCTGAGACGCTTTTAGATCATCTTTTATATCGGCGAGACTTGTCTCTATGAAGCTATTGTTAGCTATAGTCTCATCCAATATTTCTTCCAGTGAGTTTACCGCTGCGGTGAGTGTTTTTATTTTTTCGGCATCCCCAGCTCTTTCTGTTTCGCTGTCGGCGAGCCTCTTTTCAACGCTCTGTGTCCTCTCTTTGGATTGTTGCAGGTCCGCTTCAAGGGTAGTAATGTTTCTCTGCAGTGCCTGGTTTTCGTCTGTGCTTTCCGCTAAATTCTGACTGAGCGCCTGAAGTTCGGTTTTGGTGCTCTCGAGCGTTTTCATTAGGCGATCACGCTGCTGCTCCAATTGACCAAAATCCGTGGTGAGGCTGGCTATCTGATCTTCCAGCACACTATTATCCTGTACGGCGGAATCATAGGCATTTGTCAGCTCTGCTGTGGTATCCGCTGTGGACTGCATCACCTCGGCAAGTTGAGATTCCAGGTCGGATAGACTTGCCATGTTTCTGGTTGATTGCATGGCAAGTTGATCCGTTTCTGCGTTCGCAGCAGAGAGCATTGCAGTGAGGTCAAGGTTGTCGGCGTTAATTGCGCTGTTTTTTTCGTTTAGTAGATTGATTTGTTCAATAAATGAACTGTTAGTTGTATGCAGTTTATTTTCAGCTGCAAACAGCATTGTGTTTATTTCATCGCGAGAACTGTTTAACGCAGTGATCTGAGCTTTAAGCGCTGCGATTTGATTATCCTGTTGTACTAAAAGCTTTTGAGATTCCTGTGCGGCATCGTCTGCCTTATTTGTAATCTCATCACGTTGGGCAGCCAGTGCTTCTATCTGTCCGTTGAGATCATCAATGATGCTATTCAGCGTGGCATCATTTTCCCGAGCCAGCAGGTGTGCATCTGCCAGCTGTTGCATTGCGGATTTAAGTTCCTTTGCTTGAGATTGGTTTTCTTGCTGTGCTGTAGCCAGGCTGTATACCTGGTTTTGTATCAAGGTGGTATTGCCCTGCACGTGTTTAGTCAGTTCTCTAACTTCTGACAGTGCTTTTCCATATTTAACATCCAGTGCCATTCTGTGCGTGGATAAATCGGAAATAGCCTGCGTTTTTATTTTGCTTTGTTTGTTTAACTCTTCGGCGAGTGCTTTAGTTTTTGTGTTTTCAGTTTGGGCATTGGCCAATTTTTGATCAGTTAGCTCAAGTGTCTGTGCCTGTTCGATGTTTTTTTGCTGTGTTGCGATAAGGCTGTTGCTTTGGCTCTGAATTAAATCAACGTTAATTAGAAGTTGCTGTTGAAGTAGTTTTATTCTTGACTCTGCCTTGCTGAATTGATTATCGAGTTTCAGCTTGCCAGTTGATAACTCTTCTATTGTTTGTTTTAGAGAGGTGATCTCTTCATTGAGCTGATTGATAACCTCTGCCTGTTGCAGGTTAGATTGGCTGTTGGCTTCAATCAACAACTGCTGATCTTTCGCAGATAGCTGATATTCATCAAGCAGCTTTTTTAGTTCTGTATTTTCTCTGGACAGAGCGATATACGCTTCAGAATAATTTTTGAATAACCGTTCATCCGAGTCCCGGTTCAGCTGGATTGTTTGCTTTTCGGATAAGAGACGATGTAATTGTGAACGCAACTCCGCTCGCTCAAGCTGCAGTTGTTTAATGGTCTCAAGTTGTTTATTGACTATCTGGCTATCAGGTTCTGATGGTGTCAGAGCGAGTTCAGAATAATTTCCCAGCGTATTGTTGAGCTTTTCTCTTTCACTGATTAGACCTGCCAAAAGATCTGATAAAGTATTGAGGCGCTCGTTGTAGCAGGCGAGTTGTCTGGCGCTGGTGGCAGTGGATGATGATTCCAGGCTAAGTGCTGCACATTCCTCAGAGACTGCTTCCACACTTTGCATTTGCGTGTATCCAGTGCTGCACACGGCAGTTAAAGATATTGCACTGAACAAGCTGGTCAGTTTTACGCCGTTGCTTTTTATCACGTGATGTATCCTCCGAAATCTGTCGCGGGTCGGGAACTCGATTATAGCCACCCGGATCAGTTAGCTAGCGCTCATCCAGAAACAGGGGCGTAGCCAGGATCACTGAGGTGCGTGAGATTTTACCGGCTATATGTGGGCGTATAGTCATTCTAAAAAACTACATGTAGCCGGTGAAAGATCGCGTGCATTCAGTGGTTCGCAGTAGCGCTTGTTGCTGAATGGGTACCAGCTAGTATGTACTGGCTTTCATGGAGTGTAAACCAGTAGCGTAACCGACGACGCACTGACCTGGTTTACTAACGTAGCAGACGGCATTCTCACTTGATCCTGGATTCCACAGAAAAGTTATTATTTTACAAATAACATTAAGGTAACCGGCGCAAGAATTAAATGTGCTGTAAAAACTAGTCTCTGCGCGATATGCTCGCCATTAAGTTAAATAGCCCGGGCTAAAGCTTATTAAGGAAATAACGCGATCTGCTCTAGTCCTGTGGTTTCCGGAAAACCAGCCATTACATTAAGATTTTGCAAAGCTTGTCCGGATGATCCTTTCACAAGGTTGTCTAACGCTGCAATGACGATAACGCGGCCCGGGATACGGTCGGCGTAAATATTTAACATTACCTGATTTGACCCGCGAACGAATTGCGTATGTGGAGTAACTCCTTCCGGGGATAAGTGGATAAACGGTTCGTCACTATATTGATCAAAAAAAACTTGTTTACAGTCTTTTACGGTAACGCCATCGATTAGCCGTGCGTAGCATGTGACTAATTCACCACGACTCATTGGAATAAGATGTGGCGTAAAATTGATCATTAGCGCTTTTTTGGCGGCCACAGAAAGCTCCTGCTCAATTTCCGGAGCATGCCGATGTTGTGCAACCGAATATGGGCCCATGCCTTCCCCGGCTTCAGCAAACAAGGTGTTTTGTTTTAGCCCTCTGCCGGCGCCAGTCAGGCCACTTTTTGCATCGACAATAATATCGGTTGCGTCAATCAGTTTGTTGGTAACCAATGGCAGCAGCGCCGTAAGCACTGCCGTGGGGTAACAGCCGGGGCAGGCGATTAGTCTGGCATCGGAGATACTGGAGCGATAATGCTCGGTGAGACCGTAAACCGCTTCTTTTTGAAGTTCGGTAGCAGCGTGGGGATTGCCGTATGTTTGTTCATAGAGTGCCGGATCGCGTAGTCTAAAATCTGCCGAAATATCGATCACTTTAATATGCTCGGGCAGGCCCTTGATCACTTTCTGACTGGTCGCGTGGGGTAATCCACAGAAGGCCACATCTACTTTGGCCCAGTCGACCTCGTCGTTTCTAACCAGCTGCGGTAACTTCTGCCCTGTCAGATATGGAAATACCTGCTCCATAAGTTTGCCGGCATGCGAGTTTGCAGTGAGTGCCGTAATTTCAATATGCGGGTGTTTCAGCGCCAGCCTTACCAAATCAGCGCCGGTGTATCCAGACGCGCCAACGATAGCGGCGCGCAATTTTTCTTCAGACATGCCTTTAACTTTATCAGGGGATTGAAAATTGGAATGAATGTCAGGCTGAACGGCCCGGCTTTGGCTCCCAAATCACCGCATCGGTCAACCAGCAGTCTATGTTTGCGCCGCGCTCTTGAATGGACAACCTGAACCGATATTGATGTATTGAGCCGTCCTGGTCAATAACTTCAGTGAGCACTTCTGCCACTGTTCCATTGTTGCTTAGCAGGGTTACCTGAGCACTTTGGTGATTGAGCATGGGTCGATACTGAATATGATCAAACAATCGCGAAAATCGTTCGATAGGACCAGTCACTCTCTTATTTGCTGGTGAGGCAAATCTAAAAGTGTCTGCGATCCCTTCGCCGTTCGTGTTTTCCTGCAGAGACTTAAGCTGATAAGTCACCACATCAACGGGACTCAAATCGGGAGCTGGCTGCAGCGCTGCGCACGGTAAAGAGATCAGAAGCAGCAAAAGGCTGATTGGCTTTATCATGGCTGTTCCTCTACGAGCATGAAACACCAGTTCTACCAGAGTTTCTTGAGCAAGTACATTTGAACAGCGATCGTTGCGCAGTCCGGTTTAAGCATCTGCCCTTGCAGCAAATGCTTTGACGAAAGCTTAACTTAGCCCAAATTGTTCACGAAAACGACGGCATCTCGCTTGATCGTTGATTCCACAGAAAATTTATTCTTATGCAAATATCAAAAAGTATTCGACGCAAGAATACCCAGGGTATAAATGCCAGGCACTGTGTAACCAATCTCTGCGCGATATGCTCGCCGTTTCCTGAATATTCGGGTTAGTAGTCGGGTTGTTCGGTCCAGTACACCCGCGTTACTTCGTTATAATTCGGGGTTGCTACTTTTTCCAGATTGACCAGAATCGAAAGCTCGCCCTCGCTGTCAATAAAAGGGGTAGGTTCGTTAGGAATGCCGGAAGATGAGAGATCTGAGTATCTGTCAGATGGTTCGCTGCCATTGGTTGGTGTGGCATCAAAAATACTCACTGAATAGTAGCGACCCTTGCCGACTGCCGGTGAGCAGATATCTGTAGTGACGCTTTCGGGCAGATAGCTGGTAAACGATATCTGGTTGTTAACGGTTAACGAGGTTGCCAGTACCTTTTCGCCGGCGCTTCCCATTTTTAGCAACCAGCCTTCACTGGATTCCAGTTCGTTACTGGCATTGTCGGCTATAACTACGTCATTCGAACCAATGAGATTTTCTGTTGTGTCGTAAAGGTCTAACTCGGTAATCGGACGGTACACCGTATTCGACTCTGTGCTGGCTATCGGATCGATCATGCCGTAACCCTCGGGTGCCTGGAAAATGGTTTTTTGGCGGATCATATAAAACCGATTTTCAACGTTGCGGCCAAGCGGGTGGGGGCGGTTTCCGGACCCGATAGACACCGACAGCAACTGGCGACCATTACTTTCCACCAGCGCGACATCCGGAGGATAGAAAAATCGACGGTTTCCGGCAACACTGGAATCTCCAAGATTCGCAATGACGCCGCCTTTGATTAGCTCATCGGCTGTGGCGGGGTTGTTCGTAACATCAAGGCGCCAAACCTGGCCACCTGTGTCACCCACATAGATCTGGTCGACAAGACCATCTCCGTTGAGGTCAATAATTCGAGGTGCAGACGGAATTGCATAAAGCATTTGTGAATTGTCAAACAGCGTACTGTCAGCAGTGTCTTTACTCCAGATGAGATTGCCGTTTTCCGCATCGACGATATAAAAGTCATTGCCCATGCTATCAGGCGAACGCATATTAGAATGATCAAGTATGGGGTTGT
Organism: uncultured Granulosicoccaceae bacterium; assembly: GCA_964574535.1. Lineage (GTDB taxonomy): Bacteria > Pseudomonadota > Gammaproteobacteria > Granulosicoccales > Granulosicoccaceae. The sequence continues at coordinate 6,699 of CAZNOB010000003.1, forward strand.
AACCACCACCGAAAACCAGCACATCTTTTACGACGTCGCCAACCGATATTTTTGTTAAGGTTGGCTTGGACCAGGACTGCCCCAGGTTTTCAAATCCTGCGGTGCCATTGCCGCCGTCAGCTACTCCCGGGCCTCCCTGGATTGACCAAAGAAACTCGGGCGCTGTTTTGTCGGTAACGTCTAATGCGTAATAGTTTCGACCGCCGCGACGCATTCCCATATAAAGATAGGCGTGATCATTACCATTTATTTGGCCGTTGTTGTCGGCGTCGTTTGTCCACAAAGTTAAATCGCCGTCGATACCGTACAGTCGGTTGATGGTCCGTTCATTTCGGTAATTAGTATTCAGGTTGCCTAGCAACTCAGATGGAATAAACGAAAACACTTCTTCGCCATCAGCGCTATTAATAGCGTGTAAAAATCCTTCGTTGGTGCCAACGAAAACTACCGAATCGGGGGCTGCTTCAGAGCCACCGTAAGTGAGGATTACAGGTCGGGAATGCAATGGATCGCCCATTTGCAGCCGCGAGGTAGAATTTTCTGATTCATCATCGACATCAACACCACGGGCCCACTTCAGAAGGTTAATCCGTTCACTGTCCGGCACCCCTAACATGGCGGCGGTAATATCGGGGTTATTTTCGCTGAACTGATTAACGGTTGAGGTCAGAACTTTGTCTCCACCACCAAGGTAGGTGTAAACGTTACGATCTTCGGGTCCGAACTGATAAGCTGCACCACCCTGAGCGACTTTGTCACCATCCGTAGCATTTGACCAGTAACTGCGTGAGGTCGCTGAAAATGTCCCCGTCGATGTATCCAGTGCGATTGCGCCTGTTTGGTCCTTTACTTGCCCGTCAAAGCGGTAACGTTTTAAATTACCCGACCAGCGTTGCGTATTACTTGGTTCAAATAACGCGAGATACATATCATCACGGTGTGAGTACCGAGTAAACTGATCCAGAGTAACAGCTGGGGCGGCGAAACTGTTCGAGCCTTCTCTTGCTATGTTGAGAATGGAATTAAATGCCTCGGTAAGGCCGGCGGTGTCTTCTGCAAAGAAGTGTTGTCCTTTGCCTTCAGGGCCTCTGCCGACAGATAATGTTTTAAGCCACGCGTTGGAGAAACTGAGTCCGATGGTGTGGGTGATGACATTGTTGGTGTTGGCGACGGTGTCGGAGTGGTCATTGGCAAACAGATATTCAGCGAGCTCCGCACCACAGGTACCCGTCGCGGCCGGGGAACAATTGTTTGTTGTACCCCCGTAGATATGATTAGCAATAGCGGCTTCGTCTTGAGGAAAACTTGTCGGCTCCCCATCTGTTAACAGCACTATATGGTTGCTTTGACATGCACTATCGATGGGTGAGTCGTACGTTGTGCCTATCGTGTGCAATGCCTCGCCACGAAAATACTGAGTGCCTTGCAGCAACGCCAGAAGGGTCGGTGTGCCACCAGCAGGGGTCAGTGTGTTAACAACGTTGAGCAATGCATCGCGGTTTTCCGTTATCGGTTTGATTTCTTGCCTCAGATGATTTTTTCCTGCCCCGGCAAAGGTTAGGATGCCTGCGTTGATGTCGTTGGTGGTCTGGAATAAATTGTTGAGGGCCTGCTGGAGATGGTCCAACCTCGTTGTTACGCCGTTATCGTCCGAATAGGACATCGATATTGACCCATCAAGGATGAACAACACGTTAGGCTGCGAGGTGTCTTGACCGAAAAAAATCTCTGTGTCGTCAGCCTGAATTCCGGATGAAAAACTGGCGGTCGCCGCCAACATAAAGGTAATTAGCTTTGTCTGAAAAAAGCCGAGCGAGCTCATTGAATTTTCGCCATTCATTGGTACAAGGTTCCATTTCTGCCGGCAAACGATTGCTCGTTCTCACCAAGCCGTTGATCGTCTGCGTGAATTTGGTACGCAGGTTGTCGGCAGGCGGGACGGTGACCTGAGAGGGGCTCCTTGACGATTTTAATAAATGGGATTTAGCTCTAAAAACCGGCGGATCCGTTTGTCAGAGCTAGTTCGGTATTTTCGGACCGTTGGTGGAAAAACCCGCATTCCCACCAGCAATCGGCAAAGCGGTCAGTAACCTGCCGCAACCCCCTCTCTGCGCGAATCAGCCCCGCCGATTAACAATCCATCTTTGATCATGATCGCGTGCAAGCCAGAATTAAGCGTCCGCACCTTGACTTCGTGACCCATTTTTTCCAGGTCCTGTACATACTCAGTTGCAGTTGTGTTTTCTTCAAGATCGGTGTTGCCGTTTCTATTCACCACGTGTGGCATGTCAACAGCGGCCTGTGGGTCCATATTCCAGTCCAGAATCGCGATTACCGCTTTGGTGACATAGTTAATAATTCTTGAGCCACCCGGTGAGCCAATCGCCAGCACTGGCTTGTCGTCTTTGAGCACAATCGTTGGCGACATGGAAGATCGCGGTCTTTTACCGGCTTCAACCCGGTTGGCAATTGGCAGTCCGTCTTTTTCTGCTACGCGGGAGAAATCGGTCAACTCGTTATTCAGCAAAAAACCGTTAGTCATTACCCTTGAGCCGAATCCGGTTTCGATGGTGGTCGTCATTGAAACAATGTTTCCGTACTTATCCACTATTGAAAAATGTGAGGTGCCGGCGCGTTCAAGTTGCGTGTCTGGTGCAAACCGCATGGCACTCTCTTGTGGTGGAACGCCGGGTTCTGCTTTTTCCATGGCACTTTGCAGGTTAATGAGTTTTGCTCGTTCAGCCAAATAGTCGCGATCAAGTAGTCCCTCGGGCATGTCTACAAAATCTGAATCTGCCATATACAAGCCACGGTCTGCGTAGGCGAGTTTTGCGGCCTCAATATAGAGATGCCATGACTCCACACCGGGGCCCATAGAAGGAAGGTCATGTTGTTCCAGCATCGTCAGAATTTGACCCATTGTCAGACCGCCGGACGTCGGGGGGCCCATACCGCAGACGCTATAAGCGCGGTAGGGTACGCAAACCGGCTCGCGCTCGACAACATTATAGTTTTTCATATCATCCACAGTCAGTTCACCAGCGTTGATCTCTGTTTTCACCGCCGCGACGATGTCTTCGGCGATTTTTCCTTCATAAAACGGGGAGGAACCTTGGTCAGCAATTTCACGGAGCGCGCTGGCGAATTCAGGATTTTTTAAATAAGTGCCCGCGGCTTTGGCACTGCCATCTGCATTGAAGAAATATTGTCTTGTTGAATCAAACAGGTCCAGTTTGCGTTTTTGTGCTCCTTCAATTGACGCTGAAAGGCGAGGCGAAATCTGAAATCCGACTTCGGCATTAACAATGGCCGGCAGCAGCAGTTCTTTCCAGGGTTGCCGCCCATGTAGAGTGTGGACGTGCTCAAGTAATTTGAGGGTTCCGGGGACTCCTACCGATCGGCCGCCGACTACGGCATCCCACCACTTGACCGGTTGTCCTTCGCTGTTGTGGAAATATTCCGGGGTGGCGGACGCCGGCGCTTTTTCACGACCGTCGTAGGTCAGTAACTTGTTGTTCTTTGCGTCCCAATAAAGCATGAATGCCCCGCCACCAATGCCAGATGACTGTGGTTCCACCAGATTTAGCATCATTTGTACGGCTACTGCTGCATCAGCGGCGGTGCCTCCGGCCTGCAGAACATCAACTCCGGCCTTAACCGCTTTGGGATTAGCCGCGGATACCATGGCAGTAGTTGATGTCACCGGTGCTCGTGGAGTTTTGTTTGTGTCGGCCAGTGTATTGCCAATACCCGAGCTGCACACCAGTGCAGCGCCAGCCAACATTTTTAGACTTGTTTGCATTCGTTTTTCCTCTTGTGGTGACGACTCACCACCAATTTACCATACCTGGAGCCAGCAGCCTGCGCGGCAGAACCTCTGCTATTGTGCACGTTCTCTGACAGCGCGTTTTCATCGATCGTTTGCGTGGCGTTGGAATAACAACGCGCCTTATATAATTGTACCCACCTTTATATGGCAAGGGCCCTCGTCATGGCATGCTCTCGCAACGTGGATTTCTATCGCGCAGGTTCTTTACTATGCGAAGTGCCTTAAAACTGTGGGTTGTGTATATCTTATTTTGGCGATTTACCCGGCAGCTTCATTCACTAAGAAACAAGGGAAAATTGACGAGCGAACTTTCTGGTTGAATAAATAGGTTTGCCATTGAGCAGGGCTTGGCCCAATATCGAAGCATAGATCTTGTTTGCGGAGTCTCCATGACAGTAACACCCGGTAGTTCGCCATCTACAGGCTGGCGCACGCCGACCCTGGTGATTATTTGCGCATGTCTTATCGCTTTGGTGGGTTTCGGTATCCGCTCTTCATTTGGGTTGTTTCTGGATCCGATGACCACCTCACGTGGCTGGAGTCGCGAGACCTTCGCATTGGCACTGGCCATTCAAAATCTGGTGTGGGGTATCGGAGTTCCGATTGCCGGTGCACTTGCTGATCGCTTTGGTGCGAGTTGGGTGATTGCTATCGGGGCCTTTGTTTATGCCGCAGGCCTATATGGAATGTCAATCGCAGAGACTGGCACTGCGCTACACCTGACAGCAGGTATTTTAACGGGTTCGGGTGTAGCGTTTACCGCATTTTCGCTTGCCATGGCATCAATGGTAAAGGTAGTTGGCCCGGAAAAGCGGTCGCTGATTTTGGGGCTGGGCACTGCAGCAGGTTCGTGTGGCCAGGTAATTTTTTCACCTCTCAGTCAGGGCTTTATTACCTCGTTTGGCTGGCAGGAGGCGTTATTGATTCAAGCTTGTTTTGCGCTGGTGCTGGTTCCACTGGCGTTCGTTTTGCCGGGAAACACTAGCTCGGTTACCAAGGACAACGAACAAAAACTATCGGCGGCACTATCTGAAGCGTTAGCTCATCGAGGATTTGTATTATTGACGACGGGTTTTTTTGTTTGTGGATTTCATGTGGCGTTTATTGGTGTGCATTTCCCGGCCTATATTAAGGATATCGGGCTGGCGCCAGCGGTTGGTGCGTGGGCGCTTGCGCTAATTGGATTATTTAACATCGCCGGGTCTTTTTTATCCGGCTATATTGGTCAGCACCACAGTAAAAAATCCAGTTTAAGTCTTATTTATTTTTTACGTGCCGTTGTCATAACAGGTTTGTTGATCGTTCCCAAAACACCCATGGTGATTTATTTATTCTCGGCGATGATGGGTCTATTGTGGTTGTCTACTGTGCCGTTGACCACAGGTATTATTGCGCAGGTTTTCGGGGTCAGGTACCTGGCAACATTATTCGGTATTGTTTTTTTAAGTCACCAACTAGGCAGCTTTGTTGGTGTATGGATGGGAGGCAGACTGTACGATATTTATGGCACCTACGACGGTATGTGGTGGGCAGGGGTTTTCTTCGGGATCGTTGCTGCTATTATTCACTGGCCTATCAATGAGAAACCGCTGGCGCGATTAAAGAATGCATGAGCTTCCAGCTTGCATAGTTCCCGGGGCGACCGATGAAATAGAGCGAAGTGCCGATTTATAGATGATGTATCCCATGGACTCAGCGTGTTTACTTTTTTTGAAAATTTAATAGATCCACTTCTCGATACACCAGTACAACAGCCACCGGCAGATACTCGCGAATTTTTTAAGCACTACTTGTGGCCGTACCGAAAGTTACTGGCAATCACGTTGTTCTTTACCAGTATGGCCTCTGTCGCGGAACTCTATTTGTATGCCTATCTTGGCTATATTGTCGACTGGATGACGACTACTGCACCTGATTCGTTTTTTCGGGATCATTGGGCCGGTTTGTTTTTTATGTTGTTTGTTGTTGTGATTGTTCGACCGGTGAGTATGGTAATTTCGCGGTGTCTTATTTCACTGACGCTTACACCAGGATTAACCAATGCAGTCCGCTGGCAAAATCATCGCTATGTGGTACGTCAAAGCCTTGCCTATTTTCAAAGTGATTTTGCAGGCAGAATTGCTCAGAAGGTGATGCAAACCGGTCACTCAATGCGTGAATGCGTATTGAACGTTATCGATGGTGTATGGCTATTGTTTATCTATTTAGTGGGTATTCTCTGGCTATTCCTTGATATCGACTGGCGACTCATGATTCCGGTGCTGATCTGGGTGGTGGGGTATTGTCTAGTGATATGGAGAATGATGCCGCCGGTTGGTGAAAAGTCCCGTGCAGTATCAGAAGCTAATTCGGCATTGACGGGGCGAATAGTTGATAGCTACACCAATATTCAGTCGGTAAAATTATTTGCCCATGCGGAACGCGAGGAATCATTTGTCGCCACCGGGTTTCAGCGTCATACGCAGGCATTGCGCGAGCTATTAAAGTCGATATTGCGAATGCTGGTGTCATTAGTCGTTATGAATACTCTGTTGATTGTCACCACCGCCCTGCTATCGATTGTATTTTGGCAACAGGGCACAATCACCATTGGCGCAATTGCCATCGCTAATGGCCTGATTCTACGTCTAAATCAGATGTCTGGTTGGATATTGCGGACAATCTCTGCTTTGTTTGAGAGTATCGGTGCAGTTCAAAATGGCATAGAAACCATCGCCATTCCAAACACAGTGCTCGATATACCGGAGGCCTCAAAACTAAATGTTGATAAAGCAAAAATAGAGTTCAACGCTATTCAGTTTCAGTTTGGCGATGACGATCGGGTAATACGGGATTTTTCTCTGACCGTCAGCCCGGGTGAGAAAATTGGCCTGGTTGGCCGCTCAGGGGCTGGTAAATCAACTCTGGTTAATTTGTTGTTAAGATTTTACGATCTGGATGGAGGGGATATCCTGATAGATGGCCAGAGTATCGCGGGAGTAACGCAGGAAAGTCTTCGGTCCAATATTGCTATGGTCTCGCAGGATACTTCACTTCTGCATCGATCTATCCGGGACAATATCAACTACGGTCGTCCACAGGCCACTGAATCCGAGACATTGACAGCCGCCAGGCTGGCTCAGGCAGATAAGTTTATACCGGGCCTGGTTGATAATAATAAGCGCACCGGGTTCGACGCTCACGTAGGTGAGCGTGGTGTAAAGTTATCCGGCGGCCAACGCCAGCGTATTGCCATCGCGCGAGTTATCCTTAAGGACGCACCCATTCTGGTTCTGGATGAGGCCACCTCCGCTCTCGACTCAGAGGTTGAAGCGGCGATACAGGACCAGCTTCACGATTTAATGAAAGGTAAAAGCGTAATTGCTATCGCCCATCGCCTATCGACCATTGCGGCAATGGATCGTCTGGTGGTGATGGATGAAGGGAGTATTGTGGAAACCGGTACTCATGATCAGCTGCTGTTGGCAGGCGGGCTTTACGCTCAGCTTTGGAATAGACAGTCCGGCGGTTTTCTTGGGTTGGATTTGTGATTCCGTTGACCGGATATCACTCGATATTCAGTGGTTGGCATTACACCTTGGTTTGAAACGCCTTTTTCAATTTGTTTACAGTTTAAAGTTAGGCATGTAAAGACCTGCTAATGCTGGTCAGTATCAATTCTTTAAGTGCGTGAAGAAAAAGAAGAGGCGAAGAATAATATGCTTAGAGCAGTGTTAGGTGTGTGTGGCGTGGGCCTGATAGCGTTTGGTATTTTTGGCGGGCAGACGCTTGAGAATATGCACCGCGGTATCAGTGGTTTGTTCATACCGGATACCGTTGTGGAAAATGTGGCCGAAAGCGTCGAGCCCTCGCCAGCCACTGAAACCGTCATCGCCACCTCTACCGGTAAAGAAGCTGCCAGCGAACTGGTGGTTGAAGCGGCTGTCGAAGCCCGTCAGTTGCCCGTAGCAGATGAAGAAGTCAGCGAAGAGGTCAGCAAGGTGCTGGAAATTCAGTCTTCAAGCAAGCAGCCGGACAAGGAAATTACCCCTGCAGCGCCGCTAACGAAAGAAGTACCGGCAGGTACGCTGGCGACTGCCTCTATCGCAATACCCAAGGTGAGTGATGAGCCACTGACTCCGGCGAGTAAGGACGAAGGAGTGGAAGTTGTGCTGAACTCAACGACCGGTGTGCCACCCAGTGACACTTTATTCGTACTCAAAGAACGAGTTAACTTGCGAGAAGGCCCCTCCACTAATCATCCTGTGGTGCTGCAGCTCGATAAAGGGCAAGAATTGATGGAGTTCAAGCGCGACGGCAGATGGGTTCATGTAGGAGCCTATGGAACAGCCGGGAAAATTGGATGGGTACATCAAACATTGGTTGGCGATGGCGCAGTGAACTAGCCTGGATTATTCATGAGCCTAATATCAGTCATCATGGGCGTCCAGAGGAAATCTGGCTAAACAGGCGGCCAATCGTCTGAGAAACGTGGGTCGCCGC
>CAZNOB010000003.1:15109-76364 GCA_964574535.1 uncultured Granulosicoccaceae bacterium
CAGAGGAAATCTGGCTAAACAGGCGGCCAATCGTCTGAGAAACGTGGGTCGCCGCTGTCGTGATGTCCTGACTTGGCCCCGCTTTGAGTTTCATCCGTTTAACTGTTCCGCTGGCCGCGCTCGACGAAAAAAATGGATCAGATCATGGTGGCGGATCATCCAGTCATGAATATTTTGAGTATCCCGCAAGCTTTCAATGTGCAGAAAGTCTAGAGCTGACTTTTGGCAGGGTTGTCCGTATATTCCATAGTCAGGCGCTTCGTGTAAGTGTTTTTTGAGCTGGTACATTGGCTGATATCATTCTTGCGATTGTCCGACTTGAACAATTGATATGGCCTTTGTCGATCCATATTTTTTGTGGGACGCTCAAACCGCTGTGAAAGCTCATCATCCTAAGAGAGAGGACCCAATATGGTAAGTCCTGGTTATCTTGCCTACCATCCGGATCCAAAGAAACCTGATCAGGATCTGCCTCCCGGTAGTTGTGATAGCCACTGCCACGTGTTCGGGCCGGTGGCGCAATTCCCTTTTTCAGCAGCCAGTACCTATGAACCGGTTGATGCAGGTTGCGATACCTTGTTTCAGCGTCACCGTTTTCTAGGGCTTGATCGCGCTGTTATTGTGCAAGCCAGTTGTCACGGCAGTAACAACGACGCCATGCTTGATGCGCTCAAGCGGGCAGAGGGTGATAACTATCGTGGCATTGCGGTGGTTGATCGGGATATCTCCCGGCATGAACTTGAAGCAATGCACGAAGCAGGTGTCCGTGGCGTGCGATTTAATTTTGTAAAGCGCCTGGGCAGTGCCAAGCCGCTTGAGCACTATCGGGATATCCTAAAAAAAATTGCGCCACTTGGCTGGCATATCATTGTCTATTTTGATGCCGAGGATTTAGTCGATCTGCAACCATTCTTTGAAACCGTTGAGGTTCCCGTAGTGGTTGATCACATGGGACGTGTACCGGTGGAGCAGGGCACCGATTCAGTCGCATTCAAATTACTGCATGATCTATTAACCGGCAATGAGAAATATTGGGTTAAAGTGAGTTGCGCTGAACGTTTGTCGAAAATCGGTCCACCTTATTCTGATGTTGATCAAATAACCAAAACCCTTATCGCCGCAGTACCTGACCGTGTTCTGTGGGGTACCGACTGGCCGCATCCTAATATGAAATCTCATATGCCCGATGACGGCCAGTTGGTTGATCGCGTGTTTAGTATTGCAGAGTCCTGGACATTACAACGGAAAATTCTAATCGATAATCCCACCCGTCTTTATTGGCCATGAGCATTAGATAAAAATTAATCAGATTTTCAAACGATTGTTTCGGGAGACTTTATGAAGCCGGTTGCTATAAAAAACATCCAGCGTGCCAGGCAAACAGTGATAGACGGGTTGGCCGCACTGGGTGTCGCTACCAGCCATGAGGCCAATCAACGTCAGGGATTGATGAAACCCTATATGCGGCCCGTATATTCCGGAAGTCGAGTTGCCGGAAGTGCTGTCACTATACTGACTCAGCCTGGTGATAACTGGATGATTCATGTAGCGATTGAGCTGTGTCAGCCGGGTGATATTTTGGTTGTCGGTTGTACCGCAGACAATACGGATGGCATGTTTGGGGATTTACTCGCAACATCAGCAGCGGCTCGCGGAATTCGGGCTTTAATTACAGACACCGGTTGTCGCGATGTTGCCGATCTTAAGGAGATGGGTTTCCCGGTTTGGTCGAAAGCCATTTCAGCTAAAGGCACTGTTAAAGAGACACTGGGTTGTGTCAATGTGCCGATTGTATGTGCGGGTGAAATAGTCAATCCAGGGGATGTCATCATTGCCGATGATGATGGTGTAGTTTGTATCCCTCGACTGGCGGCGGCCGATGTATTAAAGGCCGGGCAGGACCGCGAAGCCAACGAAGGTGATAAGCGAAGCACGCTAGCGTCCGGTGTGCTGGGTCTTGATATGTATGATATGCGTGGCCGCCTTGCAGAATCAGGTCTTGTCTATCTCGATACAATTGATGATCTAACTTAATATTTTGTCGATTCAGCTTTTAGAAAATGTTTGACGGGAAATTATCATGATTGTCGATTGTCACGGGCACTACACCACAGCACCGGATGAGCTGGGTGATTATCGCGAAAAACAAAAATCTGATCTTGCCAATGATCCAATGTATGCCCATACGAAAGGACTGGTGTCTATCACCTGCCCGGTATCGATTTGTTGCTTAAAGTGATACCGGCGAATAATTTTTTATTTGCTTCTGAGATGGTTGGTGCTGTGCGTGGAATAGATCCGGAGACTGGATACTACTTTGTTGATACGAAACGATATATAGATGCGAATACTGATATCAGCGCTGCCGATAAAGAGGCTATTTTCTCTGGCAACGCTAAAAAAGTATTTAGTCGTTTAAAACTGCCGGGTTAGTTTATTGTGAGCATAATTGATACTGGTGTGCCCTGTACCTGGATGCGAGGTGGCACATCTAAGGGCGCTTTTTTTCTGAAGTCCGATTTACCGCAAGATACAAATCAAAGAGATCGATTGTTGCTGTCAATTATGGGGTCACCTGATTCCCGCCAGATTGATGGAATTGGCGGTGCTGATCCCTTGTGTAGCAAAGTTGCTATCGTTTCGGTTTCTGATCGTGAAAACGCAGATGTGGATTATCTGTTTTTACAGGTGTTTGTGGATCAGTCGATTGTGACGGACGTACAGAACTGCGGGAATATTTTAAGTGGTGTGGGGCAGTTTGCGATTGAACAGAATTTAATTCCAGCAGCTCACCCGCAGACTATCGTCAACGTGTATATGGAAAATAGTCAGCAAGTGGCGCAGATTACTCTTGAAACACCAGAGAGAAAAGTCACTTACCAGGGCGATACCACAATAGACGGAGTGCCCGGGTCCTCCGCTTCTGTGCTGCAGAATTTTCCGCAGGCAGCTGGTTCCAGTTGTGGTGCCTTGCTGCCAACCGGTAATCAGGTTGACGTCATAGATGGTGTGCCAGTGACGTGTATTGATAATGGAATGCCGGTGGTGGTTTTGCGCGCTGTCGACATGGGAATCAGCGGTTATGAGTCGCGTGACCAACTGGATGCCATTGAAGCTTTAAAAGTGAAGCTCGAATCCATTCGATTGCAGTCAGGCGAGCGAATGAATCTGGGAGATGTCAGTAAAAAGTCTGTACCAAAAATGACCATGGTGGCTCCACCTCGGCATGGTGGAGTGGTCAACACACGTACCTTTATTCCACATCGTTGTCATGCATCTATTGGTGTATTGGGAGCGGTAAGTGTAGCGACCGCATGTATGTTGGAAAAGTCTCCTGCGGCAGAATATGCAGCGCTGCCCGGCAGTTTTAATAATACCGATACTCTAATTTCGGTTGAACACCCCATTGGTGAAACCAGTGTGGTGATGAATGTCAGCATGGAGAGTTCACTTTTAGTGGTGAATAAAGCGGCTATAGTGCGTACGGCGCGCAAGCTCTTTAGCGGTACGGTTTATCCCGCTGTGGAATAAAATACCCGTAGCATATTTTTGTAGAGTCTGTACTGACTGATTAACTCGCAACGGCGTGACTAACCCTGTTTGCCTTTGTAAGCCATGGCATAATAGTGTTTAGTCGAATGGGGAATGGATTTTCTGCATTGGTTGAAAAAGCGAACAGAATCAGGGTTAAAAAATGTTAAATAAAAAAGTGATAATACCGATTGTAGGGGCCATTCTGGTGGCTTTGGGCGTCAATCTGGAGCAATTCGGAATTGATCTTAATCAGCTTGCAGGCAATGGTAATAGTAACCAAACTTCCGGTTCTGCAAATACCAGCCAATCGTCAAGCTCGATTTCACTTGCAGCCAATGCCTACAAGTCCGGAGCAAAATGGTCAAAGACTCAGCCCGCGCTAAATTTACATCATATTTTTGAAGGCGAAATAAATCGTAAAGGGAAACCGGTAGGTTACCATTCACGTCCCGGAGGTAGCGACCCTGATGGCGCTCGAGTGGTTAGCGTAAAGGATGGGCCAAATCGCTTAGGTGTGTACACCGCCAATATAGAGATACGTGATGGAAATCAATGGAAAGGTAAATTCTCGAGTTTTTTTCCGGACAATATGTCGCAGCAGGATGTCATGAAAGCAATTCTAAATGCTTACAACAACAGCAATGATAAGAAGAAACAACCTTGGCAGGGGCCATCGGGACTTGGTTTTGATATTCAGGGTTACACCGCGTCACGGGGTGATATCAATACTGCATTCCCAATTTATCGGAGATAATCATGACTGATCTTGAATTTTATCGGGATGAAGATGGCAACCCCTGCGCGCGTGGACGCGATGAGCGGCTGGCTACGTTTATTCAAACTGATTTGCAGGAATCTGTCGGTGTTATTACGGATCTGATTGCACTATTAAAAAGTGATCAGCAGCACGGTGAATTTAATGGTAATGCGCATAGCGTTGTTATTACGCCAGCAACCGTATTAGTTGACTCCAACTTTGATGATGAAACCCCGGACCGTCGTGTATCGCGTGATGAATTTATCAAAACGGTAGAAAGTTGGCTGGCATTTATTAATCAGGCATCACGAGCTTAAATTAATAACAGGAATCATGTAAAACTATGAAAATTGCGGCGGCGTATGGTACCTGGCCTTCAGAAATTACAGCAGAACTGATGTGTTCATCCAGTATTGGATTGTCGCAGCCGTATCTATTCAACCGGGAAATTTATTGGCTTGAAAACAGGCCGCAGGAACAGGGTCGTAGTGTTATTGTAAAGCTGGCTTTGCCGGAGGATTTAACATCGATAGATCACAATCAAAGAACAGAGGTTATACCCGCGCATTTTAATTGTCGCACACAGGTTCACGAATACGGTGGTGCCTGCTATTTGCCAACCGAAGAAGGTGTGTTCTTTGTTAACCATCTGGATCAGCAGGTTTATAAAGCGACGGCCGATAGCGTTGAGCCGCTAACACTTCAGGATAACACTCGCTTTGCAGATTTTGCCTACAGCAGTGAGCGTAGAATGCTGGTAGCAGTTGCAGAGATCCATGGCAAGGATCGGGCTGAGCCAAAAAATACCCTGGTCTCGATAGATATTGACAGCGGTGCAGTGACTACTCTTGCTGAAGGTCATGATTTTTATGCTTCTGCTGTCTTTTCGGCTGATGGGGGATCCTTGTCCTGGCTTACCTGGGATCATCCAAACATGCCCTGGGATGGCACTGAGTTATGGTTGGCCGAGATTGCTGATAGTGTCTCGCTTTCAGGGGTGCGAAAAATCGCTGGTGGAGATACGGAATCCGTGTTTCAGCCGCAGTGGAGTCCTGATGGTGAGCTATATTTTGTGTCTGACCGATCGAACTGGTGGAATATCTACAGGCACACCGATGAAGGCGTTCAGCCCGTTTGTCCGATGGATGCAGAATTTGGACTGCCGCAATGGGTTTTCGGAATGCGCCGCTATGGTTTTGCAGACCAAAATACAATTGTAACTTCATGCAGTCAGTCAGGAATAGACAAATTAGCGGTGATTGATTTGCACGCTGGTACGTTCACGGCAATACCTGCTGAATACACCGGTTTTCAATCCGTATTCAGTGCGGAAGGTCTGGTTTGTTATATTGCACAGTCCCCAACAAACTTTCCATGTTTATATGTGAGTGCAGCAGAGAGCCTTGCTGATACTGCTATTCGGGTCTGTCAATCATCAAGTATTGAGATCAACGCCGCTAATTTTTCGCAAGGTGCTGCAATTAGTTATCCCACCGCTGACGGTGGAAACGCGCATGGATTTTATTACCCGCCAACGCATGTTGATTTTCAGGGAGTGGCTGGTGAGTTGCCGCCGTTGATAGTGATGATTCATGGTGGCCCGACATCGGCAACACAAAATGATTTAAGTCTGAAAATTCAATTTTGGACTAACCGTGGATTTGCAGTATTTGATTCCAATTATCGTGGCAGCACTGGTTTTGGTCGTGAATATCGCGATGCGTTAAAAAACAACTGGGGTGTCACCGACGTTGAAGATTGTGATTATGGCGTTCGTTATCTTGTGAGTCAGAAACTGGCTGACGAGAAACGTGTAGCAATCCGTGGCGGCAGTGCGGGTGGATTTACCACACTGGCCGCTCTTGCTTTAACGGATACTTTTAAGGCGGGGGCCAGTCTCTACGGTGTCACTGACCTGACTTCACTCGCCACAGATACACATAAATTTGAATCCCGCTATCTCGATAGTTTAATAGGGCCATATCCTGCAGAAAAAACCTTGTATGAATCCAGATCACCTATAAACCACGCCGATGAAATCAACTGTCCGGTTATTTTTTTGCAAGGACTCGATGACAAAGTAGTGCCGCCAAGTCAGGCTGAGATGATGATCGAAGTGTTACTAAACAATGGTGTAAAGGTTGCCTACCTGCCGTTTGAGGGTGAGGGTCATGGATTTAGAAAGAGTGACACTATTATCGAAGCCTTCGCGGCAGAGCTTTGGTTTTATGGTGAGGTATTTGGATTCGGAGGCGAGCCTGTCGAAGGCGTGGAGTTTCTTACAGCATGATGGGAATCGGCTCATGTAAGTTCTCTGCTGTCAGAGGTCAGTTTCTATTTTTATAGCCCTGTAGAGGCTGGTTAGCACTAAAGGACATTGACGAGAGCTGTCACTTGAACAAGTTGTGGGTCAACACCACGTATATAATAAGAAGAGCCGGGCACAATATCCTCTCCCTGAATGATGTAACTCCGTCGTACGAGGATACTATTGATGGACATAATAGCCGTGAGTTCGAAATATCCGCTGGGCATTTCTTTCTGCCGGTAAGAGGTGACTAACTCCATGCTGTTCGATTGACCAAATCGCTGATCAAGGCGATATCCGTTCTTTAACATAGCGTCCTGCACCAGTCGGTTGAATTTTGTGTTGGCTGGTGGAGTCCTGATCGATATTTCAGTAGGTGAGACCCCTGAAATAAAGGACAATGCAGCGACCAGATCCTGCGCTACGAATTCCAGTGCCTGATCATCCTCGACGTTTCTCAAGGCGTCTTTCGCTGATGAGTATGAGCTTGTGGGTTTTTGTGATAATTCAAGAGGTAGTGAAACAGGATCAGTCGGGAGTTCCGGCAGTCGATTCGCACACGATTGTAGTAAGGCGGACAAAGCGATAGCGGCAAATATTTTTTTTATTGGCAGTCTTTTCATGGGGAAGTCAATTGGTAGGGCAGCTAATTCAGCGGCGGACTAGCGCGGTGGAACCGAGATAGTTGTTTTTTATAAAGCGGAATATAATCCGTTTCAATAGACTATCGATAAACTGCCTGTTTATCCTGGATGCAGTCGACAAAAACCAGCAAGTCACATCACCACTCATTAATAGTAGTTGGTGGGGATCATTGGCTCTGCTGAAATTTTCGGATTCATTGCGATGCCAACTGAGGAATTCAGTTCACTGTTCTGCTGTTTAATTAGTGCTCATCCAAAAACAGGGGCGTAGCGAGAATCACTGAGGTGCGTGAGATTTTACCGTCTACATGTGGGCGTTTAGTCATTCTAAATAACTACATGTAGTCGGTGAAAGATCGCGTGCAGTCAGTGGGTCGCAGTAGCGCCTGTTTCTGGATGGGCACTAATTAGTCCCAGCGCAATACTGGTTCATCAAGTGCTGAGCTTTGTTCCTTAAGCGCAAGTATATGATCATCCCAGAACCGGTGACTGGCCAGCCAGGGAAAGGCTTGTTGAAAAGCAGGTTCTTCGCGTCGCTGATCCAGCCATGCGGCATAGTGAATGATTCGAAGTGTTCGCAACGCTTCAATTAATCCTAGCTCACTGGAATCAAATTCTCTGAACATAGTGTAGCCATCCAGCAGGTCAGCCAGTCTGGCTTGTTGGTATAATCGATCACCGGACAGGAATAACCACAGGTCCTGTATTGCCGGTCCAGTGCGTGCGTCGTCCAGATCAACGATATGCGGCGTTTCATCTCGCATCAATATATTGCCCGGGTGGAAGTCACCGTGCAGGCGAATTTCCTGCACGCCGCGGTAACTCTGAAAACGTGCCTCCACTTTTAGTAGCAGATCATTAATCAGGCTTTCATAGGCTCGGCTGAGTTCCGAAGGGAGTCGATTGTTTTCCAGCAGGTAGTTTGCAGAGCGCTGACCGAGGGTTTCTGTATCCACACGGTTGCGGTGTTTGAATGACTTTGTTTCGGCGACTTTATGCAGTCGTCCAATAAAACGACCAATGAGTTGTAATTGCTCGGGATTATCCAGTTCTGGTGATCTTCCTCCGCGAACAGGGTATAAGGCAAATTGATAATCAAGGTGAAGGCGAAGGGTGTTGCCGTCCGGATCAGCCAATGGTGCAACTACCGGAATCTCCGCATCGGCTAATTCTTGTGCAAAGCGGTGCTCTTCGCTGATCTGCTCTGTGGTCCAGCGAAGCGGTCGATAAAACTTTGCAATCAAAGGCTGGCTGTCTTCGATGCCTACGCGATAAACGCGATTCTCGTAGCTGTTTAAGGCAAGCAATCTACCATCGCAAGTGAGTTCCTGCTGTGACTCGATGGCCTCAATAATGGTGTCGGGTGACAGGGCGGCGAATCCGTCTGTGACAGCGGTGTCTTCGATGTCAATGGTCATGTAAATATATTGCCTGGTGAACGTCTCATAAAGTCAGGCTGTTGCATGTTTATGACACTTTGGATAGCTTGCAGGAGAAAAAGCCTTCCAGGCCGGAAATCCTGCGTTAACTGATGCACGCCGGGACCAGGAATCGTGCTAAACTTGCGCGAATTTTCAGAAAGGTGCGGCGTTCTGCATCGAAAATCGAAAAAAATGCCAATTTTCAAGGCAGTTAGGGAAATCGCTGACAGAAACGGCCTTTTTTTCCTGGTGCCATTAGGGCCGCTGCGATTGCAGTGGTATCGATTAAGAAGTGTGGCGGATTTGGTGCGTGATGTCCACGGCCGCAAAGCCAGCTTTGATGTCTTTAGGCTACACATGGGGCTGCGACAGGTGCAGCGTTAATGCCGTCAATAATGACCGTCTTACTGTATGGGGCACACAAACTAACATGGATATCCGTAAAGTTAAAAAGCTCATAGAGCTGCTTGAAGAATCCGGAATTTCCGAAATCGAGATCAAGGAAGGGGAAGAATCCGTTCGTATTAGTCGGGCAATCGGTCCCGCTATGGTGGCAGCCCCTGCACCAGTCACTCAGCTGGCCGTGCCTGCTGCTGCACCTGCGGCCTTGCCGTTGGGCGGATCGGCGGACTCGCACGATGCTGATATCGACGAAGGCACGGTTATAAAGTCACCGATGGTGGGTACCTATTATGCATCGCCGTCACCGGACTCTTCTGCATTTGTCTCTGTGGGTCAGACAATAAAGCCCGGCGATACCATTTGCATCGTTGAGGCAATGAAAATTTTGAACCAGATTGAAAGTGAAGTCAGCGGCAAGATCAAATCGATTCTGGTTGATGACGGGCAGCCGGTTGAGTTCGGGCAGCCCTTAATGATTGTCGACGAATAAGCACATGAAAAAGGTATTAATAGCTAACCGGGGTGAAATTGCCCTGCGAATTATGCGCTGCTGCCGTGATATGGGTATTGGCACTGTAGCGGTATACTCTACCGCTGACCGGGAACTCAAGCATGTGCGCCTCGCTGATGAGGCTGTCTGCATAGGACCGCCGCAATCAACTGATAGTTATCTCAATATACCTGCACTGATCAGTGCGGCAGAGATAACCGATGCCGATGCCATACATCCAGGCTACGGATTTCTCTCTGAGAATGCTGATTTTGCAGAGCGTGTCGAATCCAGTGGATTTACATTTATCGGGCCTTCACCGCAAGTGATTCGACTGATGGGTGATAAAGTCAGTGCGATAGATGAAATGCTGGCGGCCGGTGTGCCTTGTGTGCCGGGTTCAGGGGGGCCGTTAGGTGATGATCCAAAACGGAATCTGGAAATCGCCAATAAAATTGGCTACCCGATAATTATAAAAGCCGCCGGTGGCGGTGGTGGTCGTGGTATGCGGGTGGTACGCGGTGATGATGAGCTGATTGAATCCATTCAGCTCACCAAAACAGAAGCTGCCGGTGCATTCAATAATGATGTGGTGTATATGGAAAAGTTTCTGGAAGCACCTCGTCATGTTGAATTCCAGTTACTGGCAGATACCCACGGTGATGCAATTCACCTGGGTGAGCGCGATTGTTCCATGCAGCGTCGTCACCAGAAAGTAGTTGAAGAAGCGCCGGCCCCTGGTATTACCCAGGAACAAAGAGACTTTATGGGTGCGCGTTGTGTTGATGCCTGCAAACGACTTGGGTATAGAGGTGCTGGTACCTTTGAGTTTCTCTATGAAAACGGTGAATTCTATTTCATCGAAATGAATACTCGTGTACAGGTAGAGCATCCGGTGACGGAAATGATCACTGGTATCGACATCGTTAAAGAACAGTTGCGTATTGCGGCTGGGAACCCTCTGACTTACAAGCAGGAAGATGTAAAAATCAAGGGTCATGCGTTCGAATGCCGAATTAATGCAGAAGATCCGGATACGTTTATGCCAAGCCCGGGGCTGGTTGAGCAGTTTCATCCTCCTGGTGGTTTAGGAGTTCGGGTTGATTCGCATATATATAATGGTTATCGAGTTCCGCCTTACTATGATTCCATGATTGGAAAGCTGATTGTCCACGGCAACTCCAGAGAATCGGCGGTGGCCAGAATGCGTGGTGCACTCAGCGAAGCGTTTATTGTTGGTATAAAAACCAATATCCCGTTGCTGGTCTCAATACTCGATGATGAAAACTTTGCGGCGGGCGGTACGGATATTCACTACCTTGAAAAGAAGCTCGGTATTGCGTGAGATGATTGGCAATTTGAAAGTCAGTTAATGGAAGGGCAGCAACACTTGAGCGAAAACTATCTGTTAGTGACTGTCGAGGTGGATCGGCAATATGCAGAACCTGTAGAAGATGCCCTGCTTGAGCTAGGTGCTTTGTCCTGCACCTTCGAAGATGCAACCGACACGCCCATTCATGAGCCAGAGCCGGGTAAGACTCCGCTTTGGAACGCAGTTGAAATAACTGGCATGTTTGCAGAGACTACAGATGGTGAGCTTGTCGCTAATCTCTTGCAGGGTCAGGTGGAAGTTGTACAGCGTAAGAATATTTCGCTGAAAGACTTGCAGGGGCGTGAATGGGAGCGCGTCTGGATGGATGACTTCAAGCCTATAAAAATTAATGCAAAGCTTTGGGTGGTACCAACATTTTGTGACCCTCCGGACGCAACCGCGGTGAATATCACCATTGATCCCGGTCTGGCATTTGGCTCTGGTACTCACGCCACAACCTCACTGTGCTTACAGTGGCTTGGAAAGCAGGATCTTGTCGATAGAACAGTGATCGATTACGGCTGCGGTTCAGGCATACTGGCAGTAGCTGCCGCTTTGCTGGGCGCCGGGCGGGTTTGCGCGTATGATATTGATCCACAGGCGTTACTGGCTACCACGGAAAACGCGCAGCGTAACCAGGTTGCCGATAAAATAAAAATATGTCATTCGGAAAAAGAACTGCCTGAAGCTTCAGACTTTATTGTTGCCAATATTTTGCTCGGCCCATTGCTTACGTTACCCTCTCGTTTTGCCGCGTTGTTGAAAGAGGGTGGAAAGCTTGGTATGTCCGGGGTGCTGGCTGATCAGGTGGCATCACTCGCTGCGGCTTATGCAAAGCAATTCCAGCATTGTGAAACCGAAATACAGGACCAGTGGGTGTTGTATAGCACGAAAAACCAGGGGACGATCCAGCCGTGATAGTGTTGATAAAATCCCGTTGCATTCAGTTAGAAGTCCAGTGCACTGAATTTTTAAATTTTCATCAGGGGTGAGGCAATGATCACGCGTTGCAATCGGTGTGGTGCCAAATTTGAAATCAGCGCTGACCTGGTTCGATCACCAGATCCAACGGTTCGGTGCGGCGAGTGTTTATCAGTATTCGATGCCAGTGAACATTTGATTCCTGATGACTCGATTCATAACTATGTCACAGAGCCGGCCCACAATCGCCGCCGCACAGATAAGCGTAGTATCTCGCCTGATAAAGCCAGGGCCCGTGTGAATAAAACAGCCCCGGCGGTATCTGTTGAAAGTACTGAGTATATTTCCGCGGATGATCTTGAAAATGCGTCGACGCTGGCGATCGATCATTTCACAACAGATAGCGAAACCACTGGCGCGAACGCCGTTGATCCGGCGGATTCGGCTACAGCAGCAAGGCGCGTAAATGACGGTTTCTACTCTCCGGATCTCGATATCAACCAGTTTGAGTCCTCACCGTCCACAACTCAGTTGCAACGTGGTCGACAAGATCCAATGGTTGGTTTGAGTGAATCGCTGGATAGCACCAGCCTTGAATTTGAACGCACATTAGCGCTTGAGAAATTCTCTGATGCAGAATCCCCGTCGTTCTCCGCTAGTGGGGCAGCTACATCAGCAGCTGGTGTGGGTCACTCACCGGTACTTTCTGAATTTAATCATCCGATATTAAATGAATTTAATTCAGATCCGGGTACTAATGTTACTTATGACGAGACTATGCGTCTCGAACAAACGGATGACTTTTCATCTGAGTATGTTGCAGATAGTGGCAAGCATGCTGGCGAAGATCGTGCCGAACGCAAAGCTGAGCGATCTACCAGTGAGTACACTGACACTGCTTTGACCTCAGGGCGTGATTTTCCATTGTTGTCAGAAGATATTCTGGATAGAAACGGCACTATCGATGACACACAAGGTGTATTCTCAGGTTCCTTGCAGGAGCAGCCTGCGTCATTGTATTCGGATGATCGGCAGAATAGTGCTGTGGAATCTGCTCAACATCACTCTGACAAGGTTGATGAGCTTGAAGAAAATAACCAGCAGCAGACAGATCATAATTCTGCCCGCGAGCTTCGGCGCTATGTCAGTTCTCGTGGTGGCGCAGTTTATCCAGACGGTGCAGCCAGTCGCCAGCGGACTCATTCGTCATTATTGCCCATACTGCTGGTGTGTATAGCTCTGACGGCGGTACTGTATTTTGCGCGCAATGTCATCGCCGCGATGAATTTACCAGAACCCGTCGTGAGTGTTTTCTGCACCGTGACCGGTTGCGAGCTTCCTGCAAAAAAAGATATTGAGCAGCTCGAGTTGGTGCGTCATCAAATGTTTAGCCATAAAACACTTGACGACGTGTTGGTTTTTTCGGTTGACCTGGTGAACCGTGCCAAATTCCCACAGCCTTATCCGGTGTTGGTGGTAACAATGGCAAATGGAACCGGTGAATCAGTAGCGTTTCGAAAATTCACACCTGCCGAATATCTGGAAGATGACTCGTCTTTAAAAACCCTGCCGGCAGGCGCGCCGGTACGTATAAAATTCGAAATCGTTGATCCTGGTCCTGAGGCATTATCATCAGAGTTAAGTTTCGAATAGCCTGTCAACCTGTTGTTCTGACTTGAACGGTGATGTCTGCATTCACTACATGTGGTTGTTTCGAGTGTTCTGTCTTCTACATATTGCGAAGCGTTTTGACACTATGAACTATTAATATAGTGTTCGTTGTTTAATTTTCTCCGTTTCCGTAAAGATACTGTCTGTTTATTCGAGTTTACTAAATAGTCCAAATCAATCACGTAGGAAATCGGTAGTAATATCGTCGTGAAAACTCACTGATGCTCTGATAGACTTGTCGCCCCCGTGAAATCCGGGGCAGGGTACGGTGCATGCTTTTAGTAAAAGTTGCATTTGCGAAACGGATTCGCAAAAACTAAACACATTATCATATCCCCAGCCATGTGAGATCAGATGCAGCTAGGTCGCTTTCAATTTGAACAACCACTGGTATTGGCCCCAATGGCCGGTGTAACTGACCGGCCGTTTCGAATTCTATGTAAAAAATTAGGCGCAGACCTTGCCATCTCTGAGATGGTTACTTCAAACTCTGCACTATTTGCATCACCCAAGACACGGACTCGAATGGATCATCAGGGCGAAGTTGAGCCTCGCATTATTCAAATTGCCGGTGGTGATGTCGCCATGATGGTTGAAGCGGCGCGCCTCAATGAATCACTTGGGGCCCACGTCATTGATATCAACATGGGATGCCCTGCGAAGAAGGTTTGCAATAAGCTCGCTGGATCGGCTCTTTTATCTGACGAGCCACTGGTGTATAAAATTCTATCGGCTGTTGTAGATAGTGTTGATATTCCGGTCACTTTAAAAATAAGAACAGGACCGGATCGTAGCAACAGAAACGGTAAAACAATCGCACGTATTGCAGAAGACTGTGGTATAGCGATGTTATCGGTGCATGGTCGTACACGTGCTGATAAATTTTTGGGGGAAGCAGAATATGAAACGATTGCCGAAATTGTGCAAACAATTGGTATACCCGTACTTGCCAATGGCGATGTTACTACTCCGGAAGACGCGCAGCGGGTATTGGAAATGACAGGTGCAGCAGGAGTCATGATTGGCAGAGCCGCTCAGGGTAATCCATGGATTTTTAGGGAAATCAAACACTATCTAAAGACTGGAAACAAAATGGCAGCGCCAGGTCCATCTGAAAAAGCCACCGTTTTAAAATGGCATTTAGAAAACTTGTATGAGTTATACGGTGAATATAGTGGTGTAAGAATAGCCAGAAAACATATTGCCTGGTATTGCAAGGGCAAGCCCCACGCAGCTGAATTCAGACAAAGTGTTTATCGACTTGAAAGCGCTGCAGAGCAACTCGAGCATATTGAATTATTTTTCGGTTCCAGTCAGTGGAAAAATTCAGCTACTTTGATGAGCCTGGCTTCATGAGCGAGGCAACGGGTTCTCCCCTGCAGGAGCAGGTTGAAAAAGAACTTGAACAGTACTTTCGAATTCTAAACGGTCAGGCGCCCAATGAATTGCATGATCTGGTGATAAGCCAGGTGGAAGAAGTTCTGTTCAGAGTGGTCTTAAAGCACTGCGGTGGTAATCAAAGTCGCGCGGCAGTGTGCCTCGGTATTAACCGGGGAACCCTAAGAAAGAAACTGCTGCAATACAATCTGGCTTGAAGCTTTGCAATAACATTGTGCGCCACTGGTGAATATAGATTAACCGGACTGTCGTAAATAAACAGACGTAAGGGTATTGCATTGTCAGGCAGCGGTTCATGTGTCCATTCCCAAATTCCTTTTTAAGCACCGTTTAGTGCTATATCCAGACAATACTTATGAATAAAAAAATTCAACGTGCACTGATTAGTGTTTCCGATAAAAGTGGAGTTGTTGATCTCGCTTCTGCGTTGCACAAGCATGGTATTGAAATACTATCAACGGGTGGCACTGCAAAAACTCTGGCCGAAAACGGTATACCTGTGGTGGAGGTTGCAGAGGTTACCGGCTTTCCCGAAATTATGGGGGGGCGTGTTAAAACTCTGCATCCGATGATACATGGTGCAATACTGGGTCGACGTGACATCGATGCTGCGGTGATGGAGCAACAAGGCATTGAAGGCATTGATTTGGTTGTGGTGAACCTGTATCCGTTTCAACAAACTGTTGCACAGGCCGACTGTACGCTGGAGCTGGCGATAGAGAATATTGATATCGGTGGTCCGGCAATGATCCGTGCTGCAGCGAAAAATAATAAAGATGTGGTGGTTGTCACCGAACCGGCCGACTATCCGTCTCTACTGGCTGCGTTAAGTGAGCAAAAAGGCACCAGTCAGTCGATGCGTCTTGCTTATGCACAAAAGGCGTTTGCCCATACGGCCCAATACGATTCGGCGATCAGTGCCTGGTTGAGTGTACAAATTGCGGATGATACTTCTGATTCGGAATTTCCATCATCCATCACTTTGGAATTCGAAAAACAGCAAGATCTTCGATATGGAGAAAATCCGCACCAGTCTGCCGCGTTTTATAAAGAGGCGCTGTCAATTTCGCAATCCATTGCTAATTCCAGTCAACTGCAAGGCAAGGAGCTCTCTTTTAATAACATTGCCGACGCTGATGCAGCCCTTGAATGCGTCCGGCAATTTACCGATACAGCTTGTGTGATCGTTAAGCACGCTAATCCCTGTGGAGTCGCGATTGCAGCATCCCTGGAAGAGTCATATGAGTTAGCCTACCGAACTGACCCGGTATCCGCTTTTGGCGGTATCATCGCCTTTAACGTGCCTTTGAATGCGTCAACCAGTCAACTGATTGTTGATCGTCAATTTGCCGAGGTAATTGTTGCACCGAAAATTGAAGCTGATGCTTTGGCGGTACTTGCCACCAAACCCAACATACGAGTGCTTGAGTGTGGTGAGTCCGATCAAGTGCGGCAGGCCGGTAAAGATTATCGCCGCGTTAACGGTGGGCTGTTGGTGCAGGATAGCGATGTGAAAATTGTGACCGAAGATGAATTGCAATTTGCCACGACGCAGAAGCCGGACAGTGTTCAACTGCGTGATCTGCTATTTGCCTGGAAGGTGGTGAAGTTCGTGAAATCAAACGCTATCGTGTTTTGTAACGAGGGTGCCACCATTGGTGTCGGGGCAGGGCAAATGAGTCGTGTTTATTCTGCCAAGATCGCAGCGATTAAAGCACAGGATGCGGCGTTGGATATCAGCGGTACCGTTATGGCTTCTGATGCGTTCTTTCCGTTCAGGGACACCGTTGATCAGGCCGCAGAGCTTGGAGTAAGCGCCATTATTCAGCCCGGCGGATCTATGCGAGACAATGAAGCCATTGAAGCCGCCAATGAGCATGGGATCGCAATGGTTTTTACCGGTGTTCGGCATTTTCGCCATTAGGTCTGCCTGCCGTACCTGCAGCAGGTGGTTGTGAAAATCAGACCCTGGCGAAATATTTTATTTTTCGAGCTTTGCGTGTATAAGGAACTACTGTCAGCGGTGGCAAAACCACGCTTTCGATCACTTAATAGTGCCCATCCAGAAACAAGCGCTACTGCGAACCACCGACTGCGCGCGATCTATTACCGATTACATGTAGTTATTTAGAATGACTAAACGCCCACATGTAGTCGGTAAAATCTCACGCACCTCAATGATTCTCGCTACGCCCCTGTTTCTGGGCGGGCAATAACTACTGAGAAAAATTATGAAAACAATGACTTGCCGGCAACTTGGCGGCGCTTGTGATGAAAGTTTCAGCGCAAATACATTTGAAGAGATGGCTACGCTAAGCAAGCAGCACGGCATGGAGATGTTTCAAAAAGGCGATGAGGCACATTTAAAGGTGATGGGAGAAATGAAAGCCCTAATGGAGAAGCCGGGCGCTATGGAAGAGTGGTTTAATGCGCGAAGAAAAGAGTTTGAAGAACTGGCGGATGACTAACAGATTGCACCCCGGTGCGCTGTCGCGCAGCTAACAAGCTGAATTATGGATGACAAGTAAGATTCAGTTTTTCCCCATCCATGCGATGACCTCATGCGTATCGGGCTGATGGTTAGTCCATAGTTGAAAAGATATTGCCGCTTGTTCGGCTAACATGCCTTTGCCATCAATAATTTTGGCCGCACCGTGCTGTTCTGCCCATTGCAGAAAACTGGTCGGTTCAGATTGATAGGCGAGGTCATAACAGACTGTGTGCTGACCAATGAGCCGGCTATCACTGACGGGCAAGCTCGCTGTTAAGCTGGCCGATGTTGCATTGATGACCAGATCGGGAATTTCATTAAAGACGGGGCTTTTTGTCGAAGTGGGTGCAATGTTGTAGATATCAGCGAATTCGTTGGCCAGCGCCGCTGCTTTTTGTTCAGTGCGATTTGCCAGCACAATGCTTGCTGGCCCTTCGTTAATGATGGGTTCCAAAATGCCTCGAGTTGCACCACCGGCGCCAAGCACTACGATGTGCGCATCTTTTATGGCGACACTTTGGTTGTGCATCAGGTCATTGACCAGTCCGCCTCCGTCCGAGTTATGTCCAAAAAGTCCGCTAGCAGTATCTTTGCAGACCGTATTCACGGCCTTTGCTCGCCCGGCTGTTGCGCTAACAGCATCACACTCTATAAATGCTTGTTCTTTAAAGGGGGCTGTCACGTTGCAGCCTGTGCCGGATTTTAAAAAAAATGCCCGCAGGTCGGTTTCAAACTCTTCCGGCGTTGAGAGAATTCGCTGGTAATCAATACTAAGGCTAAACTGTTGCGCAAACTGATTGTGGATTTGAGGTGATTTGCTCTGTGCAATCGGGTTGCCGAAAACGGCAAATCTGGATGTCATGGGAATGAGTCCGGCGTGTTAGTGAATTCGCGGCCAGTGTACGATGCGTGCTGTGGTGGTGCCAGTGAGAAATTCATGGATATCCGACGCGTTCAAGCCTTTGATAAGCGCAACCTGGACCTGCTCCCGCAATCATGGAGATACAGGGAGGTTCAATTTATACTGCTGCCCACAGGATCAGCAACCCCGGAGTGTTTGTGAAAAACAGTCATTACCCCAGCACCCGTATGCGTCGTATGCGCAGTATGGAATTCAGTCGGCGGTTGATGCGGGAAACAACGGTCACCGTAGATGATCTGATCTATCCCATGTTTGTCATTGAAGGTTCGGGTGAAAGTCACCCGGTTCCCAGTATGCCGGGGGTCAGTCGCGTCACCATAGATTTGTTGCTCCGAAGTGCTGAATCGCTGGTAAATTCCGGTATTCCGTGTGTTGCCCTTTTTCCTGTCACTCCGGATGACGTAAAAACAGATAAAGCAGAGCAAGCCTTTGACCCTGACGGTCTGGCGCAGCGTGCAGTACGTGCTCTAAAAACAGAGTTTCCAGAGCTTGGCGTCATGACTGATGTGGCGCTTGATCCCTACACGTCGCATGGTCAGGACGGCTTAATGGATAGTAGTGGCTATATCGTCAATGAGGAAACTGTCGATGTGCTGGTTAAACAAGCGTTAAGCCATGCTGATGCCGGCGCCGATATTGTTGCACCTTCAGATATGATGGATGGTCGTGTTGGTGCGATCCGACAGGCGCTTGAAACCAAAGGGCACAGAAACACTAAAATTCTGGCTTATGCAGCCAAGTATGCCTCGTCATTTTATGGACCATTCAGGGATGCGGTGGGTTCATCCGCAACATTAGCGGGTGCCAACAAGTACAGTTATCAAATGGATCCTGGTAATAGCGATGAAGCGCTGCGTGAGATTGCACTCGATCTTGATGAGGGGGCAGATATGGTGATGGTAAAACCCGGATTGCCCTATCTGGATATTATTACCCGCGTTAAGCGTGAGTTCGGGGTGCCAGTCTTTGCCTATCAGGTCAGTGGTGAATACGCGATGTTGAAAGCGGCCAGTGCTAACGGATGGCTGGACGAACAACAAACCGTGATGGAATCAATCATGTGTCTTAAGCGTGCCGGGTCTGATGGCATCATGACCTACTACGCACGCGATATTGCCCGGTGGCTGAAAGGATAAACTCTGCCGCATAGTGGCGCGGTGCGTGGTGAATAACGTGGCTACAAAAACTGGCAAAATAAGTCTGACGAAATCGCCAGCATGAACTAAAAGTAAGGGAGTAGGGGAATATTTGCCCCGCATTTTAGTCCTGATCTTCTGGTGACTCTCGCATGAACTCCACTTATTTTTCTGCTTCACAGTCTGTATTTTTACCTCGCCAGGCCGTTGCCGGTTTTGGACGAGCTCTGTTGGTGACAACCCTTTCTGCGGCGCTTATCGCCTGTGCTCCGGCGCGCAAAGATGCTTATCCAACCCCCCTGTTTGAGTCAGTTGTGGCTGATCAGGCGCCGTCATTAGTGATTAAGAAAGATATTGATCTGGTGCGTCTCGAGGGAGCGCTGGGCAGCCAGGAAGACTTCAATCTGATCGCACAGAGTGCCAGCGATTTATTCGGCCCTGAGTTGATTATCAATAGTCTGGTGGTTGACGAAACTCTGGGAGATGTTGATTGGCTGGATAGCGTGCTGCAAACCCTTAACGCAATACAGGATGTGGAAGATTTTTCACTGGTGGCCGGCAGTGGTCACTTAGTGGTCGGTGGAACCGTTGATACATATGACCAGGCTGAAGAAATAGCCAGCACTGCCAGTGACCTGGCCGGGCTGACTCTGGCGGTAAGCAGTGCCATTGCCTATCCGGAAGTTTTGGTTGCTGAAAACACTGTCAGCGAGCCACTGGTTCCGGATGAGGGTGTGCCAGTGTCTCTGGTATCGCTTGCCGTACTGGAGCAGCAAGCTGTGGCAGTGGCAATTGAACAGCCCGCCGCGTTGCCGGTTGCTGCTGTTACCGTTGCACCTGAGAAATCCGATGCACTCGAGATAGCCAGGCCTGTTGAAGAATTAACTGTGGCAATACCAGTTGACGAGCAGGTGGTTCCCGAGGATGTTGTTGTGATACCTGCCAGTATCAATGATCAACTTGTTGATACCGACCGTGACGGAATCCCGGATCTGGACGATGAATGCGCGTCACGCCCGGGCTATCCTGTGAACAAACGTGGTTGCCAGCTGTTGGATGGCAATCTAAAGGATGTGCATTTTCATGGTGCCACGGATCAACTGACTGAAGACGCGATGCTGTCACTGAACAATATTGTGGAAATCATGGGAGAGCATCCAAAATCCAAAATTGCTGTGCTGTCTTATAGTCAGGATGGTTTGCCCTCGGAGATGCGTGTGCAGGCTCGAGATCGTGCGTACTCAGTAGTGGATTATCTGGTTGGCCAGGGTATTGATCCGGCTCGATTGCAGGCCTTTGCCCTGTCGCATCGCCAGGGTATTTCTGAGCAGATACTCATCAAAGAAGTCGACTAATCATAGAGCTAACCAGCTACCAGCTACAATCGTTGTAAAAAATCCGGGTAAGATATTCATCTTGCCCGGTAAATTCCATGAAACGACTGCTTGTTGACCCGCACTATCTTATTGCCATAGCACTTGGTCCGCTGGTGTGGGTGGCTTTGTATCTGTGGCTGGGCACTAGCAGCGCCGCGTTTGATCCGAAGTTGCTGATAATAGTGTGTCTGGTTTATCCGGTGCTTGAAGAGCTTTCATTTCGCGGTTTTATACAGTCCTGGTTGCTGGACTTCCCGATGTTTGCTAAAAATATCGTCGGAAAACTCAGCGCTGCGAATATTGTCACCAGTATTGTGTTTGCTGCAGCTCACCTGTTCGGGCAACCGCCGTTGTGGGCGGCGTCGGTATTTTTCCCTTCTTTAGTCTTTGGTTACTTTCGCGATCGTACGCAGCGTGTTTTACCCGGTATCCTCTTGCACTGCTGGTACAATGCAGGCTTCTTTCTCATCCTGAAATAGGCGGTTCGATCGACAGATTGGCTGGCTTATTTACGACAGGATGACCGCGACTCCGGAGCACAGTGTGGTGGATCGAAAACCTGATAGTGCGGGAATGGTACAGCTTTGGCCAACTCACCTCATGCAGCGCCAATTGCCCGGCCATGAACAACCCAACGAACTGCTAAAGCTGCTGATTCAGCGGATGGACACCGAGCAGGAAAACCTGACTACTGACTATCTTTCCGGTGGATTCCTGCAAATAGAGCATCCTGCGACACAGTGGCTATTGAAATGTGTGAATAAAACCGTTGTAGATTATCTACATCATTTGGGCCAGCGCTATCAGTCGCAGTGGCAAGTACAAAGCTGGCCCAATGTAAACCGCTTCGGAGACTATCACGATGTCCATAATCACCCACATGCCTATTTAAGTGGTACTTACTACGTAGAAATACCTGCACAACAACTTGATTTACCCGGTCGCGCTGATCGTCGTCCCGGAGCTATTTCGTTTTACGACCCGCGACCGCAGGCCAATATGATGGCTATCAAAGGAGATCCCCAGATTGAAGCGGAATATACCATTCTGCCGCAGGCAGGCACTCTGCTTCTCTGGCCGGCTTTTTTACATCATTTTGTCCATCCCAACCTGTCTGAACAGCAGCGGCTGTCTGTGTCTTTTAATATCGTGCTTAACTGGTCTGACGAATATCTGCCGCGGCAATAAGTTTATAAACGTCGGGCCTTGGTCTCTGTGGGGCTTTTAGCGATAGTTATATATTGATTGACTAAAACTCGTTGCTGCAAAGATAACATTACGTTAAGTTACAGATATGATGAACGTGTCCGTGAGCGCTTCGCTAAAATTGGTGTAGGCAATGCTGAAACCGGACGAGTTTTCAACCAGTAGGTAGGGCAGGTAGTGTGAGCAAAGCCAGTGATGCGGTAACTTTCTTTAATCAGTTTGTAAAAAATCCACGGCAGCTGGGTTCTGTTATTCCGAGCTCGCGGTTTTTGATCGAGCGGATAATTAATAATGCGCGTCTTACTTCTGCAAAAGTGGTGGTTGAGTTAGGTCCTGGTAATGGTGGTACTACTCGTGGATTCCTCGCAGCAATGAAACCGACCTCTCGCTTGCTTAGCATTGAGCTAAACGAAGACCTGCATGAGCTGTCTGGTAATCTCGATGACCACCGTTGCATAGCCCATCATGGCAATGCAGCGGACTTGCCTGAAATATTGCGGCATTACGGGTTGGGTGCGCCCGAGGTTATAATCTCCGGTATTCCGTTCTCTACCATGGCCCCGGATCTCGGATCACTCATCATTGAAAATATTTACCGCCAACTGGCTCCAAATGGTCGGTTTGTCGCGTATCAGGTGAGCAGTCAGGTCGATAAGCTCAATACATTCTTTGGCGACAACAAATCGATCGAGATCGAATTTTTAAATATTCCCCCTATTCGTGTGTGGTGCTGGCAAAAAAGCTAAGCAGCATGATCCACGAGGCGACATAGGAACGTTCTAGTCACGAGTTTGAAACCACATCATAAATTTTGCTAGCAATGGCTGGTTTCAAGCAGGCTGTCACCGCGCTCATCAATTATTTGCTTTGCCTTTCCAATCGCATGTTCAACCGCTGAATCGCGACTGGCGTGGTTATCGGCCCGAATGAATTCACTGCTGCGGATTTCTCCATCCAGTGTTTTACTAATAATTCCTGCAGTGCGGAACTGTCCACCTTCAGGGATTGGATTGGGGCTGATAGTAAAGTCCTTGTATTCCAGGCTTTCCTCTGGTTTTGCCGTCGGTGAGCCCGATGATTCGCCGTTTCCGCCGCCAAACAGGGATTTGAATAGATTTTTGAAAGCCAACTGGGTTCTCCTGGATTCCGAGACTAATTATTCAGTGTACTGTAACAAATAGCGGCAATGCATTGATGCTTGACATTTGCGACCCTCCAGGTGCCTGCGGATCTCTACGGCGAGCGTTGCCGCTGTGACATACACAAGGGCTCGGTTCAGCATATAATAGAAGTCGTACAATCGATATTCTGCGTGATATCCGGCCCATTGCGGGTTCGAATGGCCAACGCTACAGGTGAAACATGTCCACAAGCTCAGATCTGTCGTGCCCCTCCTGCGGCGTGGCGGTGGAAGGGATCTCTGCCCACACACGCAGTTTACAGTGCCCGCATTGCTCCAATTGGGTGTACCTGAGCGGCAATGGCTGGACCAGTGCCGGGTTATTCGAACACGCCATTGATGCTCCTTCTATGCTGCGCATTGGTCGACGCGGGACTCTGGTACTAGCCGGTGACGCGCCTCGCAAGTTTGTTGTGGCAGGTAGAATTCGGGTCACCTACAGCCAGGGATACTGGGATGAATGGTGGCTGGAATTCGAAGATGCTAATCATCAGTGGCTGGAAGAAGACGACGGTACTTACCAATTGCACAGCAATGAGAACATAAAGATTGATGGCGCAGCGGTCCTGGCCGCCGGAGCCGGTAGCGGTCTGCAAGTTGGTAATGACAACTGGTTTGTTACCGAGCGCATAGATGCCGAGGTAGCTGGTGCTGAGGGAATGCTGCCTGTCGCAACCTCTCCGAATGAAAAAATTGTTTGTGTGGATGCGATTGGCAATGGCAAAGAATACTCTATTGAGGCTACTGGCCTGGATAGTAACATCACCCATAGTCAGGCAATTTCAGCGTCTGCGCTGGTGTGGGACTGATCGGAACTATCGATGCAAATAGCTCAGCGACTAAACAAAATACATCCCGATAAACTGCTCGGTACGCTGCAATCGCATATCGATGATGGTCATGAACAAGCGGCGCTACAGGCGATTCCTGATCTACAACTGGGTTTTCCGCAGTTTCAGAATGAGCTCGAGCAAATAAGAGGTAAGCTGACCGCTAAGCTGCGCGATGACATCAAAGTCATTAATCCGCAGTCGGCGTCCGTATTTAATTGTGTTAACTGTGGAGGTGGATTGGCTAAACAGTGCCGTGACACGGTGCATGTGATTTGCCACTACTGTGGGCAGGATGCAGAACATCCGGCAAATGATATTCAGCTTGATCGATGGAACAAAGCACTTGATCTGGAAGCCAATTTCACCATTGGAGATTTTTTCAGCTATCAGGGAGTGCAGTGGCAGGCTGTCGGGGTGCAGTTGTTCAGCGGCAGAGTCCGTGAATATGATAGCGAGGATGGATGGGAATCCAGCTTTTCTCGCTACACCAGTTGGTGGATGTTGAATGAACAGCGTGAACTCGCGTGGCTGGTCGATGACGGCAGCCGGCGATACTGGTCCGAAAAATACCTGCCGCAAAATCCCTCGGTGCCTGACGCCAAAGATCGCAGTTTTGAACACGGTGAATGGGAGCTTGAATTCGCCGCCGGAGAGTTTAGTTATCAACCCCGCTATCAGGAAAAGCATCACAGTGCGGAAAACAAAAGATCCTCAGTCCTGCCGGCGCCCGCTGCCGCTGATGGCGGCCAATCCAAACAGCGTTACTACACCAGTGTTGAAAGTCGATTAAATGATCAGGGTAAAGTCAGTGAGATTGAATTTTTTAAGTCTCGCATGATTCCACACACGGAAGTGCTGGGTGGATTGGGACAGGTGTCTGCTCTTGATGATCGCAAGCGCTGGAGTAATTCCATGCGCCTGCTGTTTGTTGCATTACCGCTGCTGGCCGCAACTGCATTTACGCTGAATCGTGGTGGAGATACATCGCTTGAGACTGTCGCACTTGCTAGTAATGATAAAGAAGTATCCATGCAGGAAATTAAGGTTGATCAGGCGGGGCAGGTTATAAAAATGCGGGGTTCGGTGGCAGGTCTGCGTGATAACTCGTGGTTCGGAGTTGATGTAGGATTACTCAGCAGTGATAACGAACTTGTCTATAGCAAGTATCTTGAATTCTGGCGTGAGTCGGGACGTGATTCGGATGGCCCGTGGTCTGAGGCTGATCTCGGGTCAAGCTGGTTTATCCGGGTTGATGAGCCGGATACTTACAAGGTGGTGATTGACGGTGATGAGCAATCGACCAGTGCCACAGCTGACTTTCGCTTACACACAGAACGCAATAAAACGTCAGTGACGCCATTTATGCTGGCGGGGTTCTTCAGTATTTTTTTAATCATGATGTGCAGATCAAAAATGGGGTCTGTCAGCGCGGCTGCATCATCCATCGCATTAAAACTTAATCAGCGTTATCAGGGTGGCAGGAACAACAAACATGCTTCCTGATAACTGCAGGTAAATACTTAAGTGAAACGATTACATTATCCTTTACTGGCCTTGTTGATTATCGCTATCGTGGGTTTTCCGGCCTGGTATGCGGTACGCGGCAGCGCTGCTGAACCTGTTCCGGGGGTTGGCGACAAAGAAGTTTTGCGCTCAAAATCCGGACGTACTTATGTTGGCGGTGGTCCACGTGTCGGAAAGTAAAATAAAAGCAATACAGAATTTTCTATGGAGAACAGTATGAAAAATAGCATCTATCTCGCGGGCCTGGTTGTTCTGCTGGCTGTGAGCGGACCTGCCTTTGCACAATCAGCTCTGGCAGAATTTTCGGCGGAGCTTCTATCCACAGTGATATATTCGGCAGTGGGTATTGTGATGGGGGTCGTGGGTTTTAAGGTGGTGGATTGGTTAACTCCGGGTAGTCTGGCTGAAGAAGTAGCGCACAAAGAAAATCGCGCTCTGGCGATTCTTGCTGGCTCCATGATGCTGGGGGTTTGTATCATTATAGCGAGCGTGCTGGTTAGTTAAGCTGCCCTTTCTTTATTCTCCCCAGGGCGGCTGATCAGCCGCCAGTGAAATTGCTGTCTGTCCCGGTACTGCGGTGTACTTGAAATGAAAAGCTCCACTGCCACAGATGGTTCTACTAATTCAGATGATATAGACATAGTCACTGACCAGCAGTTTATATTGCTGGGTGGTTCTATATTTATTATCGCTGCCTGTAGTCTGATCTATGAACTATTGATCAGTAGTCTGTCGACCTATCTGCTTGGTTCCAGTGTTATTCACTATTCCTTAACCATAGGATTGTTTCTGTTTTTTATGGGAGTGGGGGCATGGTTTGCCCAGTCAATAATTCGAGATCTGGTGGCTGCATTTGTTGCTATCGAAATAGCTATTGGTGCGGTGGGTGGTGTCTCTGCCATGTTGTTATACGGTGTCTATGCGTGGAGCAATCTTTACTATCCGGTGATGCTGCTCACTATTGCTGCCATCGGTATTCTTGTTGGCATGGAATTGCCGTTACTCACCAGAATACTTGAATCTCGTAGTGGTTTAAGGCGTGGCATTAGTCAGGTGATGACTTTTGATTACCTGGGGGCTTTGATCGCTTCGTTGTTGTTTCCGTTTATATTGCTGCCTTATCTCGGGCATTTGCTCACTGCCAGCGCTATCGGCGGAATCAATTTACTGATTGCTTTTATCGTCGCCTGGACTTTCAGGCATCGCCTGGGTCAATGGACATGGCCTATTGCAATGGCTTGTGTTGTTGCCGCAATACTAATAATTACCAGTGCGGTATGGTCTAACCCGGCTGCGGAAATATTTGAAAATGCACTCTATGAAGATCCGGTGATTCATTCAGAGCAAAGCCGTTATCAAAAACTGGTCCTGAGTAAGCAAGGGGATGATTTACGCCTGTATCTTGATGGCAATCTACAGTTTTCAAGTCTTGATGAATATCGTTATCACGAAGTGCTGGTTCATATGCCGGCAGCGTTTTCGGTGCGGCTCGATCGAGTGCTGGTGATTGGTGGTGGAGATGGTTTAGCAGTGCGTGAGCTGTTGAACTACCCGGAAGTCACTGAAATCGTGGTGATTGATCTGGACCCGGCGGTCACTAAGCTGGCTCGATCACATGCGATGATCAAAAACCTGAATAAACAATCACTTGATCATGCCAAAGTCACCGTGGTAAATCAGGATGCCTGGCAATGGTTATCTGAGCAGGGAGACCTTTTTAATCTGGCCATTATTGATCTGCCCGACCCGGAAAGCGAAGATGTCGCGAAGCTTTACAGTGTTGCTTTCTACGAGCGGCTTGCGCGCCGCCTGTCGGCTGACGGGGTGATGATCACGCAGGCGACTTCCCCCTGGTTTGCAAGGCGCGCCTTCTGGAGTATTGGTGCAACTATGGAGGTGGTATTTGAGGACGTGCGTCCAGCCACGGCGTATATACCGTCATTCGGCCTGTGGGGATTCTTTATCGCTGCACAACACTCACTGGAGAATACAAAACGCACGCCGTTTTCAGGGCGATATGTCAATCAGAATTCATTGTCAGGTCTGTTGAAGCTGCCACCAGACCTGCCTCGTTTATCAGTTGAAGTTAATCGAAGTCAGTCGCTTCCGGTGATAAATTATTATCGCGAAGGCTGGGAGACTCTGAATCAAACGGTTCCGACCGTAGTGGAACAGTGATTACAATTCGCGAAGCCATTGCCAGTGACTGCGATGCCATAGAGGCCTGTGCCCATGCGGCTTATCAAGTGTATATTGACATAATTGGAAAAGCACCAGCACCGATGCAGGCTGATTTTAATTCTCACATCGCAGCGGCACAGGTGATTGTGATGCTAAATATAAAACAACTGGTGGGTTATGCTGTTTACACTTCTAAGGATGATGACATTCAACTGGAGAATATTGCCATTGATCCGGTGTTTCAGTCGCAAGGCTTAGGTAGAAGGTTAATAGAATCTATTCATGCTCTTGCAAGGGAAAAGGGATTTAAGGCAGTGGCTTTATACACCAATGAAAAAATGACCGAGAACCTCGATTGGTATAATAAGCTTGGTTATACTGAAATCGACCGTCGTCATGAAGACGGCTTTGATCGCGTTTATTTTCGTAAACAGATTTAATTCTACCGCGCTTACTTTTCGCGTCGGTTTTTACTACTAGAATAAGATTGATATCTCGATGAAATATAATCAATTAGGAAATACTGATCTGCAAGTCAGTGCTATTTGTTTAGGTAGCATGACCTGGGGCACACAAAATACTGAAGCTGAAGGGCATCAGCAAATAGACTACGCGGCTGAGCAGGGGGTGAACTTTATAGACACCGCTGAAATGTATCCCACCACGCCACTGGGGGAAGATACTCAGGGGCGCACAGAAGAGATTATCGGCACCTGGTTAAAAAAATCAGACAAAAATCGCGAAATGATCATCGCCACTAAAGTGACCGGGGCTGGCAATCAACCTTACATTCACGATGGTATGCCGATTAATCGTAAAAAAATAAAGATGGCACTGGAAAGCAGTTTAAAGCGTCTGCAAACGGACTGTATCGATTTATATCAGTTGCATTGGCCAAATCGTGGGTCATATCACTTTCGACAGTGCTTTGACTACGACCCCACTCGGCAAGACACCTCAGAAACGCTGGATAACATCAGGGAGGTACTGTTTGCCTTGGAACAGCATATCAAAGAGGGCAAAATCCGTCATATAGGGCTATCGAATGAAAGCTGCTGGGGAACCAGCCAGTATTTACAAATTGCCAAAGATAACAATCTGCCACGTGTTGTTTCGATCCAGAATGAATATAGTTTGCTGGCTCGCTTATATGATCTTGATCTTGCCGAGCTATCCCATCATGAGAATGTAGGGCTACTGGCGTTTTCGCCATTAGCTGCGGGTATTTTAAGTGGTAAGTATGCCGATGGTAGTACACCAGCCGGCTCCAGGCGCGCGTTAAACGACACTCTAAACGGTCGCTTTAATGAACACGCTGTGCCCGCGATTGATAAGTATCTGGCGATTGCAAAAAAACACCAGTTGCCGATGGCTCAGATGGCACTGGCTTTTTGCATGGGGCGCTCGTTTATGGCATCGACGATTATCGGTGCAACATCGATGCAGCAGTTGCAGGAAAATTTGGGAGCTGCTGAGTTAACTCTGGACCAGGAAGTTCTGGCTGACATACAGGAAGTCTATCGACAGCATCCTGTGCCGATGTGATGTTGAATCGGGATTGTCAGGGAACGTTACCATCGGGTTCGGAGCATCAGCGCAGATTACATTCCTTTTCTGCCAGTTCAGAAGTTCCCGACAGATTCCCCAGCCCATTCAACATTACACCGCACCCTCTGGCGCGGCAGGCTGCCGAGTGCCTGCAAGGTAAATTGCCGATTCTTTGCGGACAGCACAACTTTAACGCACCGGGTGAAGGCAAGATGATTGGTGTGTTGGTGGTTCAGACAGCTGACCAGGAAATCCGCTATTTGGCTGCGTTCTCGGGGATGTTGGCAGGGCAATGGGACTGCCCGGGTTTTGTACCGCCTGTATTTGATCAACCGCAGCGCAATAGCTTGTT
Source organism: uncultured Granulosicoccaceae bacterium (assembly GCA_964574535.1). Classification (GTDB taxonomy): domain Bacteria; phylum Pseudomonadota; class Gammaproteobacteria; order Granulosicoccales; family Granulosicoccaceae. The sequence continues at coordinate 44,777 of CAZNOB010000003.1, forward strand.
AGGCAAGGGTGTAACTGAACTAAAAGTCTTAACTGACCAAATTAATAAACTTGATCATAGCGTTGAATATAAAAATGCCCTTGCGCAGTTAAAGCAACTCAATATTCAGCGCTCGCAAGCGTTAGGAAGTAGTGCTAGGAGGAATAAGGAAAAACAACAGCAAAGAAATTCGCAACGTAGCCAGTTAACCACTGCAGAAGAGGCTGCGTTAATCAGTCAGAGCCGTGAAGATAAGCGTCATCATCGGGAGTTAAAGCAGTACTGGAGGCAGGAAATTGCCGTTGCGACGCATCGGGTAGAACACTTTGCAACGCGCCGCGAAAATCTGTTGAGGCATCGGCGTCTTCTATCTCATCAACTCCAGGGTGAGCTGTTTGACGGCTATGAAATTAGTAACTTTAACAGTGAGGCACAGTCCATGGCCTCGCTCTTTGCAAAGGGCCAGCCCCCGGGCGGGGCCGGTGATTGTGCGGCGGTTAAATTGTTGAGCTATTGCAAAGCTCGGCAATTGCGACCGTTATGTATTGCAGAGTTCTGGTGGGGAGCATCTCCTGCTGGTGGAGTACGGCACCACGCTGGTTTTTATCCTGCATGCCGTGGAAAATGTGGGCCGATACTGCCCTATATGCTGAAAGGTATAAGCACCACACGACCCTGTCATGAACAGCTGGTTAACTACGCAGCCGAACAGCCAGAGATTGTATTTGAGGACAGTGCTTTACTCATCGTCAATAAACCTGCTGGTATGCTATCAGTACCGGGGAAGGTAGCGATTGATTCCGTGGAGCGTCGTCTTCGGCAGCGACTGCCAGATAGTCAAAATCCCAATCTTTTAGTACACAGGCTGGATCAGGCAACCTCCGGCTTGTTACTGGCCGCGAAAAACGCGCAGGTTCATAAGCATCTTCAACAGCAATTTGAACACAGACACATTGATAAACGGTACAGTGCGTTGCTTGAGGGCTTGCTTGGCCGGGACAGCGGTGAGATAGAGCTGCCGTTGCGCGTTGATCTCGACGACAGACCTCGACAACTGGTGTGCCATCAGTACGGTAAAGCAGCTTTAAGTCATTATCGAGTAATAGAGAAAACGGCGAAAACTACGCGAGTGGAATTTACACCCGTGACAGGTCGTACTCATCAACTCAGGGTACACGCTGCACATCCTGCCGGGTTGAATGTGCCTATTGTGGGCGATGAGCTTTATGGCAACGGGGCTGACAGGCTGTACTTGCATGCGGAGTACCTGGCGTTTCAGCACCCGCTTACCGGTGTTCGTTGCGAATTTACTGCGCCAGTACCTTTTTAAAAATCGTTTTGGCTCCGGCGAGCAGAGCTTATGAAAAATAATTTTGTGTCTTATCGATAAGACGTTGGGGTTTACGTGATCGCTGGCTTAAACTATCAATTGCCTCAACTTAGGTTAGCCTGCTTTGCCAGCAATATCTGATAATTCAACATTAAGCGCGAAAGCGGTGACTTTCACCGAGGCAATGCCACAACAGTTTGCGGGTGAATGCCCGGATGCAGTAGATGTGGTGGTGATTGGTGCAGGCATCATTGGCGTCTGTACTGCCTGGCAGTTGGCAAAGTCCGGAGTGCGGGTGATGTTGTGCGAAAAAGGCCGGGTTGCAGGGGAACAATCATCGCGTAACTGGGGCTGGATCCGCCAGTTAGGGCGTGATCCGGCTGAGTTGCCAATCATGATGGAGTCACGTCGCATCTGGCAGTCGCTTACCGCCGATGTCGGTGAAGATCTGGGTTATCGTGAACAGGGAATTATTTATCTGGCCCACAGCGAAAAAAAAATGGCTCAGCGCGAATCATGGCTTGAAGTGGCTCGCCAGCATCAGCTTGAAACCCTGATGATTGATCGTGCAGCGGTTGAAAAACAAATACAGGGGCTTCCCGGGCAATGGTGTGGTGGTATCTATACTCCCGGTGACGGGCGCGCGGAACCCTGGCTTGCTGTACCTGCGATAGCGCGTGCTGCACAGCGTGATGGTGTCATCATACGTGATCAGTGTGCCGTCAGGTCGATTGAACAAACCAATGGACAAGTCAGCGCGGTGATTACAGAGTCCGGTCCGGTGCGCTGTGAGCGTGTAGTGCTGGCGGGCGGCGCATGGTCATCAATGTTTGCCGCGAATATGGGATTGCGCTTGCCACAATTGACAGTGCGCTCGACGGTGGTTGCCACCACTGCGATGCCATCCGTCTACCCGGGCAATGCCGCAGACGAAGAACTCGCGTTCCGACGCCGGCAGGATGGCGGCTACACCCTGGCGTTAACCGATTTAACCAATCACTTTGTTGGCCCGGATACTTTTCGCTTCATGCGGTCATTCACACCCGCCCTGATCTCCGACTGGCAGTCATTCCGCTTTGGTGCAGCGCCTGCAGATTTCCCGGATGGCTGGCGTACACCAAGGCGCTGGACCCCTGATGAAACAAGTCCGTTTGAGCGTAACCGGGTATTAAATCCGTTACCGTGTCGGAGAGCGGTTGATCGCATGCTTAGACGTTTTAAAGATCGTTTCCCTGCGTTGGATGACGTAGGTATAGCGCATAGTTGGGCAGGGATGATAGATACCATGCCGGATGTGGTTCCAGTGATCGATCATGTGCCGCAAGTTGGTGGTTTAACCATCGCCACGGGGTTCAGCGGGCATGGATTCGGTATTGGCCCCGGGGCCGCGAAAGTAGTGGCGCAACTGGTAGAAAACCAACCCGTCTCTCATGACTTAAGCCGTTTCCGTTTTAACCGATTTTCGGATGGTACCCCGATTGACCTTGGGCCAGCGCTATAAACCGGGATTCAATTTTTTCCCCTCCTATGATGAAGCCTGTAACTAATACCACTCCGATGAATACGCACATGCAAAAAGTATTCGCATGTCAGCCTCAACCAGTGTACAAACCATCATAGAGGGGGTGTAGTGCCCCGGTTTATAAACACCAGTCTAATTTCAGTGGGGAAACCATGGAGTCTGTTGATAAAATTATAGTTGCTCGGTTGGCGGCGGTGCTTGCGTTAGTCACTATTGCTGCCAATCCGGCGATGGCTCATCATCCGCTCAACGGATTGCCAATGGAAACCTTTGCCCATGGGATATTGTCAGGCATCGGCCATCCCGTACTTGGGTTTGATCATCTGTTTTTTATACTGGCCGCTGGTATTCTGGCTGCGGTATCAGGCTACGCCCTGATTGCGCCAATGGTATTACTTGCCGGTGTGCTCTGCGGTGTATTGTTGAGCTTGTCCGGCGCGGGATTACCTGCACTGGAGCCTATCATTGCACTATCTATTGTTATTGTTGGTGTACTGGGAATCAAAGGTAAAGCTCTGTCACTTCGATCGGTGGGGTTATTGTTTGTGGCACTTGGCGTATTTCATGGCTGGGCCTATGGTGCGGCAATTACCCGGCAAGAGTCGGTTACCACAGCGGTGTTGTGCGGATACCTGATTGGCCTGTTTGTAGTGCAATATGCGATGGCAGTGATTCCTGGGCGGTTACTTGCTCGTGGCGCTGGCGGGCTTCAGGCCTCTGGCTTACAACCGCGAATAGCCTGCGCAATAGCTACCGGTGTGGGCATTACTTTTTTGCTTGAACATCTTGAGTCGTTAGTTTTGGCCTAAAGCCGACATGTGAGTGAATACACTGACACGCTGTTGCGGTCAGTGCCGGCAATGACTTATGGTTTCTGTTCACCGCGTCGTGACAGAGCAATTGCCAGTAGAATCACTGCCAATGCAATATAAGCGTTAACCGGTAGCCGCTCAGCCAAAAAATAACTGCCTAATGCGACGCCAACCAGTGGCACCATAAAGTTAATCTGGCTCAGAAAAGAGGCCCCCTGGCGATCAATAATAAGGAGTATCAGCCAGGTTGCCAGTGCGGTGGGGCCGGCTGCCAGTAGTAGCACGGCGTTGAGTGCCGGGAGGCTATATTGAACCTGCCACGGCTGGTCAATCAAAAAACTTATTGGCAGCATCATTGCGGTACTGCTAAGCAACAACGCCGTCACCATTGGTAAGCGCGGAAGCGATACCAGCTTGCGTGTGATAATGGCGTTCATCGCATAACAAATGGCTGCAAAAAATATCGCTAACTGACGAATGGTGTCATCGCCTATCGTGCCCAGAGCAGCGGGTCCCATTAATATAATCACGCCAGCCAGTCCGCACAGGACACTGGCGATTTTCCAGCGATTAAGCCTTTCATCGTCGGTGAAATATTGCGCCAGAAAAATTGTGGCCAATGGCATGATGGCCATGAATATAGCGGTGAGTCCGGCTTCTACCGTTACTTGTCCCCAGCTAATTAGTGAGAACGGAATGGCGTTCCCAAGCAAGGCAGAAGCAACAATATAAATCCAGATTCGCCCTGCCGCGGGTAGTTTTTGTTTTGTAAAAAGTGCGATTGTGCAAAGTAACAGCAGCGCAATGCCCAGTCTGAGTGTCACTACAGTAAACGGTGGAATATCCTGAACGCTAATGGCAGTGAAAATGAAGCTGCTGCCGAAGATGAGTGACAGGCCTGTGAGTAGTGCGTAGTCAATCCAGTTTGGGGTGGTTTTAAGTTGGTGGGGCACAAAAACACGGTATCAGTAAAAACGGTGGCCAAGCATATCCTGATTAAGTCCGAAGTGCCCGGGTAAATCAGACGGCGCCCTGGAACCTGCTATCGTCGCTGCCAGCCTTCTTCATAAGGATTCGTCTGATCTTGACTAGACCCACTGCTATTTTTAAGCAGTTCTCTAATTGCATGTAGCAGATCGCACTATTCGTATATTATCAGCCATAGTCATTATATTGAGAGGTCAGACCGATTAATTCCAACGCCGAAAGGCCATCTGCTGTAAACGTTTTAACTGCTGCGTGTGGTGCACATGCGATTCAAGACGGTTTAGTGGCTGTGCAATATGTATTGCTTCCGGTACTGGCGCAGAGCCTGGGGTTAAGTTACTCGCAAATTGGCTTGCTAAAAGCCTGTAGTAGTACCGCCATGGCTTTGCTTGAAATACCGTCCGGTTTTCTGGCAGAAAGATTTGGTGAAAAAAAATTACTGATTGTGGGCCTGATCGGAACAGGAACTGGTTATATTGGTGTAGCTGCGTCAAGTCAATTTATCACCGCCTGCCTGTTCTTTTTACTGGCGGGTTGTGGTGCAGCGTTTCAGCATTCATTGTCCTCATCATTATTAGTAAGAACTTTTGAAGGCGGGCTGCGCCGTAAAGCGCTTGGGTCCTACAATGCGTTTGGCGATTTGGGGAAGTTAGCTTACGCGGGTGCGTTCAGTATATTGCTGGGGGTTGGGTTGGCCTGGCAAACAGTGGTGATCAGTCTGGCCATTTCAGCCTTAGCTTTTGCCGCACTGGTGTGGTGGTTACTCAGGCGTATTAAACATAGCAATTCTCTCCCTGAATCTGAAAACTCCACACTGACGAGCAATCCGGATCAATCAACCTGGGGTATCACTTCCCCAATTCAGTTTTCCTCGCTGAGTATGATTGTATTCCTGGACAGTATGGTGCAGGCCGGGTTCCTGACCTTTATAGCGTTTATTCTGATTGAAAATGGTGCCAGCGCCGCACATGCCTCCGGTGGTGTAGTGCTGACCCTGATTGGCGGCACTGCGGGCAAGTTTGCTGGTGGCTGGCTGGCCGCCAGAATTGGTGATCGGCTGTCTTTTATGCTGGTGCAGGGCTGTACGATTGCTGGATTATTGGGTGTCCTATTGCTGCCATTGCAACTGGTATATGTTCTGTTGCCATTGGTCGGGGTGTTTGTGCAAGGTTCATCGACGGTTTGCTACGGCGCGGTGGCTGACTATGTTAACGATAATAAAAGCTCTCGCGCCTATGCGATTATTTATACCTTATCCAGTTCAGCCAGTGTGGCGGGTCCGTTCTTTCTGGGGATCCTTGCCGATAACTCCCATATTGACAATGTGTTGTGGCTGCTGATGGCAATCACAGCCGTGACCTTTGCCTTTGGCCTGTCTTTCTCCGGTCGGCAATCAATATCGCGAGATCAATCGTAAAGGGAAAAACTGCAAACCACGCTTATTTGCTGCGGGCTCCAGTGTTTTGATTATGGAGCCGGAACTCGCAGATGCAGATATTTCAATAACGGGCTCGGCGTCATTCTTTGGTAGTGGAATACGCAGCAGAGTTAGATGTCTTGGTAAGCTTTGCCAGCTGCGCGTATCTGCTTCTTCCAGTGCAAAAAATAGCAGACGTACCAGCTCGCCGGTTGTCTTTTCTTTGTTGCCGATCGCATCGGCCACGGCATCTTTTGTATACGCTCTGATTAATGATTTTGTAGCCAGTTTGATGCCGCGTTTATTCAGTGAATCACTCACTAACAAGCCTAAATCGGTGTGGATAGGATGACAATCGCAAAGCTCTCCATTTACCGTGACGTGCAGCTTTGGTGGTTCGGCGTTGCTTACATCGTATTGTGGAAAGGACAGTCTGGAAGAAGAGCCTATAAGAATACTGCTGGAGTATTTCCTCGGTACCAGGCCACTGGCGATAAAGAAAACTGCATAGTCCTGCGTTGACAGATCTGCGACTGAGAGTTGTGGTCGAGTGTCCTGGAGTTGTTGTATCAGATTATGGGCATTATCGGTGACACCAAGGCGTAAAGCCTGCGGTAACATGATCGCGTTGAGGCTTTTTCCATAAGTGCTTTTTTCTTCGACCAGTTTTCGGTACTCGATATACGCATCGTTAAGCTGACCGGCTGCCTCGAAACTCAGAGCAATCAAGGCTCGAGTGAAATGGTCATTTTCTAAAACCTCTGGCTGATCCTCAATGCGGCTAAGCGCCTGACGCGCTTCTACTGCTGCGCTCTCATAGAGTCCCTGTGATAAAAAATTTATCATCAGGTAGCTATGTATCCACAGTTGCTCACTGTATTCACCCTGATACCTGCCTGCCCATTCGTTGGTCAGCAGTTCGCTTGTTTCATCTCGCAGGCTGATGTAGTCGTTTTGCTCGAGGTACTTACTTGCAGCCAGCAACTGTCGGGTGCTTTCTTCAAAGTCACCAGCGTCGTGTAAAAACAGTGCTTTTTCCATACGGAATAAAAGACGGTCTTTAGGGGCGACAACGTCTATGTTAGCCAATGTGCTGAGTGCAGCGTTGTTGTCGCCATTGATAAACTGATGGTGCGCCAGATGCAGAGCGCCGGGGTTTGTGCTGCATCCGGCCAGCAGCATCAGCAGCAAGCTGTTCAGGCAGGTCTGCCACGGGCGCCGGTCTGGCGATGGCGGGTGATGCGTTGGCATTGGCCTACCAGCCGAATATAGGCCGTGAAGACTCGCGTGCAATTTCAACTTTATCTGCCCAGCTGACAGCACCGGTCTCGGTGCTGGTCAGTTCCAGGTTCAGGCTGTAGTGAACCAGCTTCTTTTTTCTCAGTCGGTATTGTGGTGGTTGTTTTTTAACAATAGAGCGTAAGGTTCCGGCAAGTATGTAATCTGCCCCCAGTTGTCGCCCTTTGGTGATTCGCTGTGATATCGGCACTGCGCCGGTGTTTTGAAAACCGGCTTCTGTAGTGATGTTAGCGCGCTGATTTTCATTGATCAGCTGGTACTTACCTGACTTCACCAGTGCCAGGCGTATATCATCACTGATCCCCGCGGTATTAATATGTTCTGAAGTTTCATTGCCGATGCCGTAGCTGATCAATACCGGTTGTCTATTGCTCTGATCAACAAATTGCAGAAGATTCTGGCTCAACTGATCAACAATTTTTTTCTTATCGGAAAAATCATAGGTAGCATCATAGTGAATATCAGCCCCTGGATCGATATCCCGGGTGGTGGCACAGCCCGCCAGGCTGAGCGCTACGGCAACAAACAGTGCACATTTCATGTTTTGTTTTCCTAAAACAGACATTAGAGGTTTTCCGCTTTGTTGATGCTTCGAATGTAGAAGTAAACAGGTTTGATCAATGAAACAATATATTCAGGCTGTCAGTGATAATTAAAGCAGCTGCAAGAGCCACTGAGTGTCGGGACACATTGGCTCTATAGATCTCAATCAATTCTGAGTTACCGGCTTTTAGCCTTTGTAGAATTTCTGGTCGCAAGTCCGTTTCAACCGGTGTTCAGGGAGTCGGGTATGCCAACAGTTGCTGTGTGCAGGTCGAGTCTTAGATTTACTGCAAAGCACGTACCCTTACCGTTGTCTCGAACAACTTCTGCTGGATTTAAAGCTGGTGACCAGCGAATAGAGATTGCAGACAGAGTGATCAGGACTCGTTCAGGACGGCACTGGTTGATTCCTGGCTGGTTCGATCGATTGCAGTGTTACCTGAGCTGACTGTCTTTACTGCCACGGCGGTTGTAGCCGCTAATCTGGTTGGCATCATCCTGTGCGCTCTGGCATTCGACGCAACAGCGTACTCCGGCAACCGCCTGGCGCCGAGCCAGAGGAATTTCTTTGTCGCATTCTTCACAGTGAGCCAGGCTTTCACCTTTTGGCAGCTGCCTGCGGGCACGCTCAACCGCGTCTTTAACGCTCGCGTCAATCTGGTCTTGTACTGAGCCATCTTTTGACCATCCGCCTGCCATCATTCTACCCTTTCAAACGTGCCTGTTCGGCCAGATGTGCCCAGCCCCGATAGGCTGCGATATGGTCGGGGATATTATGGACTCTGATGATATCGACACCTTGCTGGCAAAGTTGCATCGCGGCACCGATGGTAACCATATCGCGCTCATGAGTTTCATTGCCGGCAAACTGCTTCATGAACGATTTTCGTGAATGCCCTGCCAGTAAGCGTAGTCCGTGTTGTCGAAATTCGCCTGCGCTCTGCAGAAGTCTGAGTGATTGCAGCGGGTTTTTACTAAAGCCAATACCCGGATCAAACACCATTCGGTGCGGATCGATGCCCGCCTTATCCCAACGGACTATCTGATCGCTTAGCCACTGGTGTACTTCCTGTACAGGATCGACATTCTGTGGGATTGTGATAGTCGGATCCGCGGGAACACTCAGGCTATGCATGGCAATCCACTGGCAACTGCTGCTGGCTGCCAGTTCGATCATCCTCGGGTCGCTGACACCACTGACATCGTTAATAAAATCTACCCCGATGTCTATCGCCTTTTCTGCGATATCCGGGTTGCGCGTGTCCAGGCTGATGAGTGGCCGCAGCGGATTGTCCCTGCCTTTGTCCTTTAAATACCGTAATACCGGTGCAACCCGTGACCATTCGGTTTCGGGATCGATGGTATCGGCGCCCGGACGGGTAGATTCTCCTCCGATGTCCAGAATGGTAGCACCCCAGTCAACCATAGTTTGCATGGTTTCTTGTGTTGCCCTGAAGTTTTCATGTTTGCCACCGTCTGAAAATGAATCCGGGGTGATATTCAAAATACCCATCCACAGCGGAATGTGGTGAGGTAATTCCCGCGACCACTGCAGTACTGTTTTATTGCCACGACCGGGTATGGTTAAGCTTGCATTTAGCGAGATCAGCGGTGTTAGTACAAAGTGTCTCAAATGCATATCGCGGTGCGGGATCGTTAATTGATCTGTACTGATGGTCTCTGCGCCCCACAACAGGATATCGATATCGATAGGGCGGGGCGACCAGCGTGATTTATTGGTGCGCCCAGCGCTGTCCTGTATCTGATGTATCTGTGCCAGTAATGCTTCCGGAGTGATGTCTGTCGAACATTCGATCACCATATTTAAAAACGGCTGGTTCCATTCCCACGGGGCGTTATCCGGTAGCAGTGCCGGCGTTTCAATTACCGGGGATGCATGTCGCAGCTGTACCTTTTTTTCAGCAAGCTGGTTGATCGCGTTGGTCAAATTTGCCTTGCGGTCACCCTGGTTTGAGCCAAGGCCAAGATAGATAATCATGGAGTCAGTGTATGCCTTCGAGTTTGTTTCCAGCTAAAGCGCTTCTGGTCAGTAGGAGTAGTGTCATTACACATTACTTTTTATTCACATTCCATTGTTGAGTCTGAATTGCATCAACAACATCTGATCGTTTCGTCAGATCGGGTAACATGTGAGTCTGAATGGTTAATCGGGAAATAGTGATTCGTGGAAAATAAACTGAACAAGCAGTGGCTACTGGTTGAGCGCCCGACTGGCCTGTTCACACAGAGTAACTTCCAGCTCAGAGAAGTGATCATACCTGAACTTCAGGATGAACAATTTCTGGTCAAAGTGTTGTATTTGTCGCTCGACCCCACGCAGCGCATGTGGGCACAAATGGATACTTATTTGCCGGCTGTAGCCAAAGGCGATGTCATGCGCAGCCTGGGCATGGGAGTGGTAGTGAAAAGCCGCAATCCAGCATTTAAGGAAGGCGACGTGGTGCAGGGGATGACTGGCTGGCAAACTCATGTAATCACAGACGGACGTGATTATTCGCAAGTGCCTTCAAAAAGCGGCATGCCGCTGGAAGTCTATCTGGGGCCATTAGGGATGACCGGCGTTACCGCGTATTTCGGATTACTGGAGGTGGGCAAACCTGAGAAAGGCGAAACCCTGCTGGTGTCTGCTGCGGCTGGTGCGGTCGGGTCAGTGGTGTGTCAGATTGGTAAAATCAAAGGCGTGCGAGTTGTGGGCCTGGCAGGTAGTGATGAAAAATGCGCATGGCTTACGGATACGCTGGGTATTGATGCGGCGATCAATTATCATCAGGCCAATGCTTATAAGCTACTGCAGCAGTCCTGCCCGAAAGGGGTTGATGTCTACTTCGAGAATGTCGGCGGTAAAATGCTCGATATGGCACTGGGTTTAATTAATGTGGGTGCGCGTATTCCGATGTGTGGTTATATCTCGGAATATGCCGCTTCAGAGCCAGGCCCGGGCGTGCACAACCTGCCGGCACTGATCTCCAAGCGGGCTAAAATTGAAGGCTTTCTGGTACTGGATTATGTACATCGCAGTCGTGATGCACTAAGTGATCTGGGTAAATGGATCATGGATGGTCGACTGCAATATAAAATGGATATCGACGAAGGTTTTGAAAACCTGCCGAGCGTGATCAATAAACTGTTTGAAGGTAAAAATAATGGCAAGCTGCTACTCAAGGTCAGCGATCTTACTCAATAACTATGATCACTAAATAAATCGTTGAAAAAGGCGGCGTGTACGGATGTTCCGTCTCCCCGTTTTTATTGTATAAATGACATACGGTGGTCACTTTGCCCTGGCTTCTCAGGGTTTGTAAAACTATTACTCACTGAGGGAAAATCATGTTTAATCGCTTCATTTCCGGTGCATGTCAGACAGCGCGGATCACTTTATCTGCTCTGGTAGCCTCGGCCGTACTTGCCACCCCGCTTGCCGCTCAGGATGCAGAGCCCTTCCGCCTGACTATCATGCACACCAACGACACCCATTCCCATCATGAACCTCAGGGGCGATCTGGTAACGGAGGTGCTGCAAGGCAGGCTGCTGTGGTGAAATCAATTCGCTCGGAGGTTAAAAACTCTGTGTTACTGGATGCCGGGGATCGCTTCACTGGCACCTTGTTTCATCAGTATTATGCAGGTGCAGATAATATAAAGATCATGAATGCGCTTGGCTATGATGCGATGGCACTGGGTAATCATGAGTTTGATAACGGGCTGGAAGTTCTGGAGCAATTCGTCAAGGGGTTAAACTTCCCGGCACTGTCTGCCAATACCGACTTTGGTACGCAGGAAGGTCTGGCCTCCACCGTTCCTGGTTCTACCGTGCTTGAAATTGGCGGTGAAAAAATAGGTGTAATCGGATTGGTTACTGCAGACACTCCTGAGATCACCATTAACTTTGCCAACAAAGATGCGATTACCTGGTCGGATGATTATGCCGGTGCGGTAAATCGTGAAGTTGCCAGTCTAAATGCACAGGGTGTTAACAAGATTATTCTCACCACTCATATTGGCCTGAGTAACGATATCGCTGTGGCCGGTAAAGTGACCGGTGTTGATGTCATTGTGGGCGGTCACAGCCATACGGCGGTCAGCAGTATCTTTAAAGAAGGTGGTGATACCGAGTACCCGATCGAAGTGGACGATGCTGAAGGTAATCCGGTTTATATCGTGCAGGCGGGTGACCGTGATCGCTACGTCGGCAGACTTGATTTACGGTTTGATCAGGAAGGCCAGGTAATCAGGGCGCGTGGTGATCTGGTCTTGCTGAGTAGCTTCATTACACCTGACCCTGAAATGCAGGCACTGGTTGAAGAATTGGCGAAACCTATCAACGAGCTAAAAAACACCCCTGTTGCGGGCGATGATAAAAAATCTGTCGTCAGTGCTCAGCTGATGAGTAACCAAAGCTGTCGTATTGAAGAATGCCTGATTGGAAATTTGATCTCTGATGCTATACGCGCTGAAACCGGCGCTCAAATTGTGCTGCAAAACGGTGGAGGTATCCGTTCTGACATAGATGAAGGTGAAGTCACTGTTGGTGAAGTGCTGACCGTACTTCCATTTGGAAACACTATTTCAACACTAAAGCTCTCTGGTGCTGATATTCGTGCCTCGCTTGAAAACGGCGTCTCAAGGGTAGATGGCAAAAGCGGTACGGGTCGGTTCGCGCAAGTGTCTGGTATTCGCTACCAGTACAGTGTTAGTCGAGAGCCGGGTAGTCGTATTATTTCTGTATTCGTGGTGAATGAAGACGGCGGTCTTGATGTACTGGATGACGCGAAGATGTACACCGTCGCTACCAACAACTTTATGCGCACTGGTGGCGATGGCTACACCTTGTTTAATGATGGAGCTGTTGACCCGTATGACTTTGGTCGTCCACTGGAAGAGGCTTTAATGGATTATATGATTGCCAATAACCCGGTTGTAGTTGAAAAGGATGGTCGAATTAGTCAGTAGGCTATCGATATCGGTGTAATATCATCTCTAAGAAAGTTTCTTGGTAACAGGCGAAGCTATGACAAAACACGACTCCGACCACATTGCGCATCTGCATGATGAGTTACATAGCCATCTGCCCTCCGAGCCGGCCCTGCGAGCAAAAGCACTGGAGAGTCTATTAGTAGAAAAAGGCCTGGTAGATTCTGCGGCAGTTGATGCCTGGGTTGAGGCATACTCCGAAGATATTGGTCCAAAAAACGGGGGGCGAATTGTTGCCCGAAGCTGGGTGGATCCGAACTTCAGAACCCGGTTGTTTGAAGACGCCAGCGAAGCCATCAAAGAGCTAGGTCTGGAGCAAGGGCATCTGGTGGCTAAAGAAAACACAGAAGGTACGCATAACCTGATTGTCTGTACTTTATGCTCCTGCTACCCGATGGGTCTGCTGGGTATGGCTCCAACGTGGTACAAAATGGCTGCCTATCGTTCACGTGCTGTGCGTGACCCGCGCGGTGTGCTCGAAGAGTTTGGTGTTGTTGTTCCCGGGTCGACTCGTGTGCGGGTCTGGGACAGCACAGCTGAATTAAGATACCTGGTGGTGCCCCAGCGCCCTGCCGGTACCGACGGTTGGGATGAAAGCAGACTTGCCGGTCTGGTCACTCGCAATTCAATGATTGGTACGCACCGGGATCTTTCAGACCGTGTGCAGAGTATCAGCTGATGGACGGTATACATGATTTGGGCGGGCGACACGGCTTCGGAAAAATAGAGGTTGATGAGCCCGAGATACAATTCCATGCCCCTTATGAGGCGCGTGTCAGAAGTATGGTTCACGCAATAACGCAGGCACCTGACTGGAGTGTCGACTGGTTCAGGCACTGTCGTGAATTAATTAACCCCGTTGACTATCTGACTCGCCCCTATTTTGATCAGTGGATACAGGCTTACAGTGCCATGCTTGTCAATTCGGGATGGGCTACCGTTGAAGAAATCGCCTCTGGGCAGGCTGCTGGTTTATTGAAAGGGCTGCCGCCGCCGATCACGGCCGAGCAAGCGCGTGCATCGGTTCTAAAGGAAAAGCGTTTTGACGCGCCAGTTGACGCCGAGCCTGTGTACAGCAATACCGAGAAAGTTCGCACGGTAATGAAGGTAAGCAATGGTCATACTCGTTTGCCCATGTATGCCCGTGGTAAGACGGGACAGGTGATTGACTATCACGGCGCACACATCTTTGCGGATGCGATGGCGCTGGCAGAAAAACGTTATGAGTACTTGTATACCATTGAATTTAGTCTGGCTGAGTTATGGCCGGAAGTGGATGAATCAAACGACACGGTGACGCTAGACCTTTGGGAGAGCCACCTTGAAGCCGTCTGATGCACTTGGCCCGTTAGTACAAAATGATAACGGCCCTGTGTTTGGTGAAGGATGGCAGGCACAGGTATTGGCGCTTGCTTTTAATTTAGTTGAGCGTGGTCAGTTCAGCAGCGTCGAATGGTCAGAGGCACTGGGCGCAGAATTAGAACGATCCAGACAACGTGGAGACCCCGATGATTCGGGTAGTTACTATCGTGCGGTGTTGACAGCGCTTGAGGGACTGCTGGCTTCAAATCAAAGTCTGACAGTTAGTATTGTTGACGAGCGCACTGAAGCGTGGCGTGAGGCTTATCTTCGTACGCCGCATGGAAAACCGGTCGAATTAAAGTAGCCGGAACACTCTGCCAAAAAAACAGGCAATACATCAGCCCGCCTTTGGGCGATATCGATTCGTATAAACCGTCCAGCATTTGATTGAATCCTCTGGAAGTCGTCTGCGTATTGCTAACGTGACCTCAGAGTAACCTGTGTCGGATCTGGGTGAAAAGGAAACCGGGGTCTGAACTAAGCCAATCAGACATTCTAAATGGAAAGGATTCTTAGTGGTTTGGAATCTTTGTACTATATTCCTTTTGATGATGTAGTTAACAGGCTTGCTACCAGGCAATAGAACCGTGATTGACAGGGCAAGACTACCTGTTAAATCTTTATATTGTCTATCAAACTCTTCACCCAAGTAGCAAACGCGGGCGAAAAGTTGACTTTCTGATGGATGATTTAGCGGATGTTGTGGATCTTCTAGCTCCTTTGAGGCCAGGGGCAGGCTGTTCAGGACATGATTGCAGAAATGCCTCAAAGAACCCGCGAGCAGATTTAACTCGAACTGGTGCACCGAATGAAATTTATAACAATAATAATACTGGTCCTTTTTCCATTTTCCGGATTTGCTCAACAAGTGACGTGGGATGTTTCACTTTGGGGCAAAAGACGGGCATTTACCGAGCATGTGGAAAAACTTTCAGAGTTGGTAGCGCGCAAAACCAATGGGGAGTTTATCTTAAAGCTCTCTTATGGCGGGCTTGCAAAGCCGAGGGAGAATCTTGATGGAATTTCCGCAGGGTTGTTCGAGATGGCTCAATTTTGCGCTGGCTACCACAAGGAAAAAAATCCATCGATAACTGTGTTGGAGCTACCTTTTCTTGGCGTAAAAACGTTGGCAGAAGAGCGTACAATTAGTCAGTGGCTGTACCGCCATCCCTCAGTGCTGCAGGATTTTAGAAGATGGAATGCAATAGCGTTAATGCCTTCCCCGTTACCTCAGTACAATTTAGTTGGCGTCGGTCAGAAGCCGACATCGCTGAATCAGTTGTCTGGTTTGAATGTTCGAGCAACCGGTGGAATCGGGCGAGCCGTGGAAGCGCTGGATGCCACTGCTAGTCCCATTATCGCTACCGAGGTTCGTCAGGCCTTGGAAACCGGAGAAATTAATGCAGTAGCATTTGCACCTCACGCACATGTGTCATTTGGCACCATAGCCAGTGCTGCCTGGTGGACAACAAATTTAAACCCGGGCACGGTTAATTGTCCGGTAGTGGCAAATCTGGATGCCTTAGGCAAACTCAGTAAAGCACACCGTGATGCTTTGTATGGCTCTATCAATGAAGCACTGGATTATTACATCGGTCACTACGAATACAATATGCGAGAATCGTGGGAGCCGGTATTGCAGGATTTGGGCATAGAGAAGGTCACTTTTGATGAGCAGGAGATAAGTGACTTTCAAGAGAAAGTAGAAAAACCGGCAGCGCGAGAATGGATTGCCGAGCATGAAAGAAACGGCTTACCCGCTAAAGAAATATATAGTCTGGTAAAAATGGCTCTGGCCGGGGAAAATCCTGAGCAAGCGATATACGCGGGAAGTGCGTCGAAAAAGGAAAATTTGATTGTGTCCGGTATCGAATTAGAATCACCGAATACACAGCAAGTTCTGGACAACTATTCCTTCGATAAACAGAAAACAATTCTTGCCGACAATACCGATATCCTTCTGAACGAAGAAGCCGGGCCAAAGCTAATTTTGGCAGAGTCTGATAGCGATTCTGGATTTATTAAAGATGGTTTATCTGCGTTGTTTTTTAATGAGCAGGCATCTGAATCTGAACAGGCAACTGAAGTAGTGGCTAAAGAACCGGCTTCACCTACTAATCCGACGCAGGAGGCTACCAGTACGGCGTTAAAGGCGGTAAACCGTCAGATTGCTAATTACTTCGGTGTCCCAAGAAGTGGTACACCGGCGGCCTATGACGCCGATCCATTGGAAATGGCTGTTGAGTGGGACCTTACAGACAACGCTACGGTAGGAGAGACAATATCCAGTCTGTCAGATTTTATCGGATACCAGTTGATCACTGACGATCAGACAGCGATGGAGGTATACAGCCGGAAGTTACCTCATATACAACAAAAGATTGCCAGAATTACTGTGGATGATGCGTTTCAGATACTTTCGGGCAGAGGGCTGGTAACGGTATTCGATCATAGCTATCGGACTATTAAACATATACCCAGATAGATGCACGCCAGATAATATATTTCATACTTGACTGGTGGTATGGCCAGTCGATGATGAAAGCAGTTAAGATTGACTTGCTCAGACTGCAAAACTCCCTTCGCAGTGACATCAAAACGTATAAGGATAATGATGACGGCAGCAGTAGTAGTTCTGATCCTGGCACTCGCATGTGTGGTTTTTTGCCACGTTATTGCGAAAAGGCGAAATCTTAATCCTGTGTACTGGGCGGTAATGGGGGCTATTTTTGGGCCCTTTGCCATCCCCTTTGTTTTTTTCGCTAAAGCGAAATCAGGTGAAAATCGTTGAACGGCGAGTTTTATTATCGGCCTTGAAGTACAAAGCAATCAGTCTTTTAGATACGGAAATTTTTTCTCACTGTGTCAAGTGTCTTCCGCCGAGGCTATAGGTTCAGTTTGCCGCGTTGAACGAGTAATTTTCCTGCGGTCCGCATAATAAATTTGTTTTAAATAAGCAGCGGAATAGGGAGTGCCGAGCCCTGAGGCCAGAATAGGGAAACATTAATCAGCTGGTTCATTATACTGTTTGATTGATTTTTAACCTTGTTTGTCTTCTGCTACCGGGGGCTGTTTGGCCAATCTACTGCTTTACATTACCACCGTAATAATTTGGGGGACCACCTGGTATGTCATTAAGTTACAGCTGGGGGTGGTGCCGGAAAGCTGGTCGGTTGCATGGCGATTTTTCATTGCGGCTGCCGTATTGGCGTTATGGTTAGGGTACCGAGGACGACTTAAAGATCTGCCAGTTGGCCGTGATCTATTGTTTGCCTGTGCGCAGGGAGCAATGCTTTTTTCGCTAAACTATTGGTTGTTTTATATTGCTTCAAATTACTTAACGACGGGTTTGGTGGCGATTATCTTTTCGTTGATCACACTCATGAATATTGCTAATCAACGGCTATTTTTTGGCACTGCTGTGAATAGTCGGGCATTGGTTGCAAGTTTCACAGGGATCACCGGTTTGGTCATGGTCTTTTACCCCGAGTTCAAACAGGTGTCGACCGGTGAAAATTTGCTTTATGCGGTAGGGCTTGGCGTTATTGCTACCTGGTTTGCATCTCTGGGTAATATTATTTCTTTGCGAAATTCCAGAGCGGGTTTGCCTGTCATGAGAACCAATATGGTGGGTATGTTTGCCGGGGCTATGGTGATGTGCATTGTTGCTATCGCCAGCGGTGATCCGGTAGCTATTGACCTGACTCCGCGTTATCTGGGGGCATTATTTTACCTGGCGATCTTTGGGTCTGTAGCGGCGTTTGGTTGCTACCTGACATTGATTCATCGAATAGGGGCTGATAAAGGAGCCTACGCTGGAGTAGCATTTCCCGTGATCGCCTTACTCATTAGCACGTTATTGGAAGGTTACCGCTTGACAGCGCCGGCGGTATTTGGGGTGGCATTGATTGTTGCAGGCAATGTGTTAGCGTTAACCAGATCTAAAGTGCAGGCAGATAGAGTATAGGGAAATCAGGTACTTCGCTGAAGCTGTTAACATAGCATGCGGGCGAGTTGCCTGGAAAACACCCAAACAATTAACCACTCCCGCTGGCCAAACTGTTCTGTAGTACGGCAGGTGGCTAGCTCTGCAGACTACTCTTGGTAACCAGATGTTTTCACATCAGAGCCGGTTGTTGTTACAGTACCTCCCTTTAATCTGCTGATCGGTATTGACTGCCGAATTTTATGAAAAACTATATTGAAGAACTCACCTGGCGGGGCATGATTCACGATGTGATGCCCGGTGCTGAAGCGCATTTGGCAGAGGAAATGCGTTGTGCCTATATCGGTTTTGATCCAACTGCTGATTCTTTGCATATCGGAAATCTGGTGCCCATCATGTTACTGGCGCATTTTCAGCGCTGTGGCCATAAACCCTATGCTCTGGTTGGCGGTGCCACCGGAATGATTGGTGATCCCTCTGGTAAATCAGCTGAACGCAATCTGCTGGACGAACCAACACTTCGGCATAATCAGGAGGCGGTAAAAAAGCAATTGGCTCATTTTCTGGATTTTGACAGCTCTCTGGCCAATGGTGCTGAGCTGGTGAATAACTATGACTGGATGAAGGATTTTTCTTTTCTCGATTTCATTCGCGATGTAGGTAAACACATAACAGTTAACTACATGATGGCAAAGGATTCTGTAAAAAACAGAATAGCCGCGCCGCTGGAAAATGATGCCGGTGGTTCAGAAGGGATGAGCTTTACCGAGTTCACCTATCAATTGGTGCAAGGCTATGATTTTCTGCATCTGTATCAGAATAATCAGTGTAGCCTGCAAATGGGAGGGAGTGACCAGTGGGGCAATATCACCACCGGAACGGAATTAGTCAGGCGCATTGGTCGTGGTAAAGCCTTTGCAATCACCTGCCCGTTGATCACCAAGGCAGATGGTTCTAAATTCGGTAAAAGCGAAGGTGGAAATGTCTGGCTTGATCCTGAAAAAACATCGCCCTACAAGTTTTACCAGTACTGGTTAAATTCCAGTGATGAGGATAGTGAAAAGTACATCAGAATTTTCACGTTTCTCGATGAGCCGGAAATTCTGGCGCTGTGCGAAGAGCATAAAGCTGCTCCCCATTTGCGAGTGCTGCAAAAACGCCTGGCCGAAGAGATCTGCCGAATTGTGCATGGCCAGGAAGAGTTAGATAAAGCTGTTGCTGCCAGTGCCATTCTTTTCGGCAGAGCCACGAGTGAAGATCTGAAAAGCCTCGATGAGCAAACATTTCTTGATGTGTTTGATGGTGTGCCACAAGCCGAGATTGAATCGAAAAAGGTAACAGACGGGCTTGATATTGTGGTCGCTCTGGCTACCGACACAGGATTTTTAAAATCCAATAGCGAAGCGCGGCGGGCACTGAAAGAAAATTCGATATCAGTAAATCGTCAGAAAGTTGGTGAGGACTATCAGATATCAAGCGCCGATTTAATCAACGAAAAGTTTGTCTTGCTGCAGCGCGGCAAGAAAAACTATTTTATTCTGCGGCTACTTTAACCGCCTGATTCGAATGGGAAATTAAAAACGCCGGCTGGGGTGGAAGCCGGCGTGCTGGTTTTGGTCCAGTCATGGCTGTCGGGGCATCTGACGACACCCCTTGGCAAAGTGGTTAAAGTACCAGGTCCAGATGGTCAGAGAATTTTTTTGCAGGCATGAAGCCAACCACTCGGGCATTACTGACTTCGACGCCATTGGGGTTATAGAACATGATGGCCGGTGGTCCGAAGATTCCGAATTTTCTGAGCAATGCCTTATCCTGTTCATCATTTGGCGTCACATCGGCTTGCAGGAGTATCGCCTTTTTCATTCGTTTCGACACTTCCGGATCGGTGAAGGTGAATGCCTCCATCTCTTTACAGCTTACGCACCAGTCAGCGTAAAAATCAAGAATGACCGGTTTATTCTGCGCTTGAGCTGAAGCCAGAGCGACTTCCAGATTCTCAATGCCTTTCACCTGCTGAAACTCAACATGTGTTGAAGATGACGATTCAGCATCGGATTGGCCGGTACCAGACAGGCCATTCAGCGGCTTGAATAATGTGCCATTGCCCGTGGCAACACCAATGATAAGCAATGTGCCATACACCAGTGACACATAACCAACGCCCTTTGAGATTCGGCGCCAGCCAGCTGCATCTGTCGGCAGGTTATCGAAAGCACCCATAAACATGCCAACGATGATCAGTAACATGGCGAACAGACCCATGGTGGCCCAGCCAGGAATGACTCGATCGAGCATCCAGATAGCCACACCCAGTAGCATGACACCGAATACGGCTTTAATTTTATCCATCCATGGGCCAGCGGTTGGCAAGTATTTGCCGAAAGAGGTTCCGATAATTAATAGCGGAATACCCATGCCCATGCTAAGCGCAAATAATGCAGCACCTCCAAGTACCGCGTCTCCGGTTTGGCCAATATAAATCAGTGCGCCAACCAGTGGTGCGGTAACGCACGGACCGACGATCAGTGCCGATAAAAAGCCCATGCTTGCGACACCGGAGAAACTACCGCTTTTCTGGTTGTTACTCACCGAAGATAAGCGATTTTGAATCGCGCTGGGCATTTGCAATTCGTAGAGTCCGAACATTGATGCTGACAGCACCACAAACAGGATGGCGAACGATACCAGTACATAAGGATGCTGCAGAGTGGCTTGGATGTTTTCACCGGTTAGACCGATGATCACACCGGCGATTGTATAGGTCAGTGCCATTGCAAGCACATAGACAAGTGATAACGTAAAGGCTCGACCGGTGCCAATCTTTTCCCCGTTGCCTACGATGATCGACGATAAAATAGGGATCATTGGCAAGACACAAGGGGTAAAAGTTAAAAGAATACCCATGCCGAAGAACGTCAGTATGGTTAGCCATCGATTGCCACTGCCCAGGCTTGCTGCCAGGCGATCCTGCTCTGCCACAGGAATGGAAGATTCGTTGAGTGCGGTACGAGTAGCAGTTGCCGGTGGTAGCGTGCCGCTATCTGAACTCACTGATGCCATAGCAGCAGTTGCTACGGCAGGCACAAAGGCTATTTGCATCTCTTTGGTTTGCGGTGGGTAACAGATTCCCAGATCCGCACAGCCCTGATAGCCCACTTTTAAAGTCAGTTGGCCGGCAGAAATACTTTCCACCGCAACTAACGCAGTTGCTTCAACCCGATTGACTTCTACCTCGCCGAAAAATTCATCATGCTTTAATTTGCCGCGAGTTAGTTCAACATTGCCAACCGCGGCAGATTGAGGGGCCAGCACGGTAAAATTAAATTTATCGCGGTACAGGTAGTAACCATCCGCAATTTGCCAGGTAACCGGGATTACACCATTTTTAGCTTCACCGGCGACCACTGTGAATGCGACTTCGGGATCCAGAATCTCCTCGTCGTCACTGCCTCCCAGGTCAAGCATACCCAGCCCTGACTGGCTGCCCATAGAGGTTACCGCGCTGGAGTTCTGGCTTAAATCTGAGTTACTGCTGACGAAGGGTGTTAGCAGTGTGTTGTCGGACGATGAAAGTGTGGGTGGAGGCAGTCTGTTTGACGAGTCACTTGCCGGTATTTCAACAATGAATTCTTGCGTGAAAGGTGGATAACAGACACCGATATCTGCGCAACCCTGCGACTGAACGGTGACTGACAACGGGCCTTCAGTGTTTATATCTTTGATCGGGGTCGAGAAACTCAACAGCCCGCGGTACGTCTCTACTTCACCAAAGAATTCATCGGTCTTCTTTTTTCCATTTGGCAGCTGAAGATCGCCGAACGTTGCACTGTTGGAGGAAACCTTGATTTTACTTCGATACAGGAAGTAGCCGTCAGCGACATCGATTTCTACCTGCAGATTCTGGTCAGCGTCGGCGAGGGCGGAAGTTTTAAATGCCTCTGCCGGATCCAGCAGCTCATCATCGCTGACCGCGCCGCCGAGCGTGGTCATCGCACTGGCGAGCCCGGCAAACAGGAACAGAAAAAGTGGTAGCAGTAAACTATTAATTCTATTTTTCATAAGATTGTCGATATAATTTTTGATTTTCGACCATATCAATGGTCTTATGTTCAACTGCTGAGTGGAATATAGAGATGCAAAGCCTACTGCTCATGCAAACCTGGCGACCGGTGATATCCGGACGCTGACAACCTGATAACGATCTGCGCGCCGATTTAATTGCGTATCGGCCGATTTCCCAGGATCACCAGAATATTATTCTAAACAATAGTGGAGCGACATGGTTTTTCCAACAATCTTTGTTCTGTTCATTGCCATGCCTATCCTCGAGATTTTTGTATTGATTCAGGTGGGCGGCGCTATTGGTGCACTGCCCACCATTGCTGTAGTGATTCTGACCGCAATTGTCGGCACATGGATGTTACGAGCGCAAGGCCTGTCTACCGTCAATAAAGCCCGTAGTCGGCTTGCGGGCGGCGAAATTCCAGCTTTTCAGTTGCTTGAGGGATTAGCTTTGGGAGTGGGCGGTGCTTTGCTACTGACTCCAGGCTTCATTACTGATGCGATTGGTTTTGCGTGCCTTCTGCCGCCTACTCGAAAGGTGCTGATCCACGCTGTGTCTAAAAAAGTATCGATAGCCGGCATGGCCGGAGGGGCAGCTGGATTTGCACAACATGGTGGCCAGCAAACCGGTGCTTCACAGGCTGGCCCTTCCTCTGCGCCAAGGCGTCCGGTGTCCGGCGATATCATTGAAGGCGAATTTACCCGCAAAGACTGAATGGTTGTTCGCACAAATTCATCATTAATTGACTGTATCTCACACGATAGACCCGAAGGCTAAACGCATTTCAGAAATCAAACATATACACAGCAGGGCTGCTCAGATGTAACACGCAGTCGTTACTGACTACAGCATTTGTCAGTGCATGTGTTTCCGGATGTGATTAATTTTGCTTTATCCGCTAATCCGATAAAAACGCGCTAGCTCTGCACGCAGTTGATGGTCGGGGTGCTGGAGATCAAAGTGTTTTCCAAGCCATAAACAGTAGTGTTGGGCCAGATGGTTTGCAGTCTGGTAGCGGTGCCTGGTTTCTTTTGACTGGCCAGGTCGATACTGCACATTCTCAAACAAGCGACTGATCAGTTTAGCGTTATCAGCTGATTGTGCTTCCAGGGCGGCAAAGATGAATTTGTCGATCTCTGCCTGCAGCTCTAATTCCAGCAATTTTACCGGTCGATCGTAGTGCGCATTCCAGCTTAGGTAAACAAAGTGGCTTATCCCTTCCAGCACAATGCAGAACTCATTGAAGTACTCACCATTCCAGTGCTGGTCCCATCGCAGGCCTGATAGAGTTGTGATCACCGCCTGGTCCAGAAATACAGTGATATCCAGATTATTGCCGTCCTCCTGCACGAGCAGCATTTCGGGCGACGCTGGCGTGACACCGGTGATTTTCGCCAGTGCTTCGGCATCGTGTGAGATAAAAGCCTCAACACTGTGGGGCTGGTGAATATCGTATCGTTTTGCCAGTGTGCTTTGTAGATCAACGAACATCTGTTTGCCATTGTTCGGCGCACTGGCCTTTGTGGTCACCGCATGTTGTCTGGATGCATATGGAATCGGGTCCTGCACCGGCATCAATGCGTTACCGTGTTGCTAGCCTCGGTTAGTATCACTCCTTTTTGCCGCAGTTTCTGCTCGATATCAGGGTTCGCTGTGGCTTGCCATTGATCAAGCATCTGCATCAAATCATCCAGTTGGTTAGCCGACTTATTCACCGGAGCGACAGTCGCCAGAACAGATACATAAGCGCTGAAGCAGTTTGAAAGTTCAGTGAATACTTCTCCCATGATCTTCTCACGAGTGCTGTTGCCCGCAAGATCTGCCAGGTATCCGTAGGCATTTTCCCCCATCGACGTGTAGTAGCTGACGCCGACCGGACGGCGCTCGAGTGCCCGTGCGAAAACGCCTGTAATAAAGATTGCCACATCACCCAGGCGCTGCAGGTACAGTCTGCGTTGTTGGTCAGTGGTGGCTTCCAGTGCGGACTGGTAGTAGAGCGCGAGTGGTGTCAAAGTGCCGCCATCCGGACGATAGTCGAAGAATCTTTCGCTGCGGGCATAGTTATGAAGAAGGTTAGTGAGATACCATAGCGTGTGCTCACCTGCGTCCAGGTGTTTTTCATCACTGGCTCGCTCTATTGCTTCGTGAAAATACGCTTTAAGGCTGGATTCGGGGTTAATCAGATTATCCGTGGGGTGATTCTGCATGGCAGCCGTGTCCTCACTGTTGTTTAAGCTGTATTCGGGTTATTTACTTTCGATTATTTTTTATTGTGATTTTCTTATGTTTATCAGTTGCTTGTAATTGTAGCATGGTGGAATCACCGGGTTTCACGCCCATGATCCTGCACATCGAATGCAGCAGGTTTCTTACCTGATCTGCGAAAAACACATTTATATTCACAAGGTCTTGAATTAGTCCTCGAAATCACTATTATTAGCACTCGCTAAGGTCGAGTGCTAAAACTCGACGCGCGTAAACTGAATTTCTAAAGATTAAACCCAACGGGGAGACCGGATTTAAATGAACATTCGTCCATTACACGACCGCGTGGTTGTGCAGCGCATGGAAGAAGAACGTACCAGTGCTGGTGGTATCGTGATTCCAGATTCAGCGACTGAAAAGCCAATTCGTGGCGAAGTCAAAGCGATAGGCAACGGTAAAGTGACTGATGGTGGTGACGTCCGGGCACTGGATGTCAAAGTTGGCGACACCGTATTGTTTGGCAAGTACTCCGGTACAGAGATCAAAGTGGATGGTGAAGACCTGCTGGTGATGCGCGAAGACGACATCATGGCAGTCATCGAAGGCTAAAACCCGCCCACCATAAAACCTCATTCAACTAATTACTCACGGAGATAAAATTCAATGAGTGCTAAAGATGTGCAATTTTCAGATTCTGCTCGCAGCAGAATGCTCAAGGGCGTCGATGTTCTTGCCAATGCCGTAAAAGTGACCCTGGGCCCTAAAGGCCGTAACGTTGTTCTTGATAAAGCCTTCGGCGCGCCAAACGTCACTAAAGATGGTGTGTCTGTGGCCAAGGAAATCGAACTGGCAGATAAGTTCGAAAACATGGGCGCACAGATGGTTAAAGAAGTGGCTTCACAAACTTCTGATATCGCTGGCGACGGAACAACAACTGCGACTGTTCTGGCTCAGAGCATCGTTCGCGAAGGTTTGAAGGCAGTTGCTGCTGGTATGAACCCAATGGATCTTAAGCGTGGCCTTGACAAAGCAGTGGGTGTAGCGGTTGAAGCGCTTGCTGATCTTTCTCAGCCTTGCAACGACACCAAAGAAATCGCGCAGGTAGGTACTATCTCTGCCAACAGCGATGCCAATATCGGTGAAATCATTGCCCAGGCAATGGAGAGAGTTGGTCAGGAAGGTGTAATCACTGTTGAAGAAGGTTCAGGCCTTGCCAACGAACTCGACGTGGTTGAAGGTATGCAGTTTGACCGCGGGTACCTGTCGCCTTACTTCATCAATAATCAGGATGCCATGAGCGCTGATCTTGACGACCCTTATGTACTTCTGTACGACAAGAAAATTTCTAACATCCGTGATTTGCTGCCCACTCTTGAAGCAGTAGCAAAATCTGGCAAGCCTCTGCTGATCATCGCTGAAGATGTTGAAGGTGAAGCGCTGGCAACTTTGGTTGTCAACAGCATGCGCGGTATTGTTAAAGTCTGTGCGGTTAAAGCGCCAGGCTTTGGTGATCGTCGCAAAGCAATGCTGCAGGATATCGCAATCCTGACCGGCGGCCAGGTTATCTCTGAAGAAGTTGGTCTTTCTCTCGAGAAAGTCACTCTGGAAGATCTGGGTAACGCTAAGAAAGTCACTGTTGACAAAGACAACACGACAGTTGTCGACGGTGGTGGTTCTAAAACTGAAATCGATGCTCGTGTTGAGCAGGTTCGTACTCAAATTGATCAGGCCACTTCTGACTACGACAAAGAAAAGCTGCAAGAGCGTGTTGCCAAGCTTGCTGGTGGTGTTGCGGTAATTAAAGTTGGTGCTGCGACAGAAGTTGAAATGAAAGAAAAGAAAGACCGGGTTGATGATGCACTGCACGCAACTCGCGCCGCAGTTGAAGAAGGTGTGGTTGCCGGTGGTGGTGTTGCACTGATCCGCGCGGTAAGCGCATTGTCCGATGTTACTGGTGATAACCCTGATCAGGACCACGGTATTGCGATTGCACGTCGCGCTATGGAAGAGCCACTGCGTCAGATAGTATCAAACGCAGGTGATGAGCCTTCAGTAGTGGTTAACAAGGTTGCCGGTGAATCCGGAAACTTTGGCTACAATGCGGCCTCTGGTGAGTACGGCGATATGATCGGCATGGGTATCCTTGACCCAACTAAAGTGACTCGTTCTGCACTGCAGAATGCTGCGTCAATTGCTGGTCTGATGATCACGACTGAAGCCATGGTTGCTGAGTTACCGAAGGAAGAAGCTGCGCCTGCAATGCCTGATATGGGCGGCATGGGTGGTATGGGTGGCATGATGTAAGACTGCCGGCCCGGTAGATTAAAAGCCCCGCTCTTGCGGGGCTTTTTTTTGGGGTTTCTTGCACACTTGTGGTTTGATTCAGCGAAATATCCACTGCTTGTATGCACAATGCAGCATTAATGTAATGCAATGTGAAACGTGTCTTTTTTAACTATTCTCGAGCTAACTATTGTGAGAATTTGTTCTTCCTCGGGCTATTCGCAGGCGTTTGGGGCGTTTCCGAGCCAATATGTTTTAAAAAATACTGATTCGAGTTCCAAAAAACAGTGATAAAAGAAATAAAAAATGCTGTTGTTTTGCCGGTTGCCTTTATCGCCGTAATTACAGGTAGTGCTACGCAAACCGTTCGTGCGGGTGTGCTGGATAATCTGGTCGAGGCCGCCAACAATGCGCTACCACAATATGGTCGTGAAGGCACTACTCGATCAAACCGATTAGATCTTACCTCTGCTGAGATTTCCGCGGCTATACGGGAAGCCCTGAAGCTTGCGGCGGAAAATGTTGCCCTTCGATTGCGATCAGACAGTTATAACCAGCCAAATTACAGAGTCTCTTTACCACCGGCATGGAAAAAGGCTCAGAAAATCGCATCTCGTGTAGGTTATGGAGCCGAGTTTGAAAAGCTGGAGCAGCAAATGAATAGTGCCGCACTGGCAGCGGTGCCTGCCACTCGAACGTTGATCAAGCGACTGGTCGATCGACTGGAGTTTGAAAATCCGCATGCTATTCTTGGAGGGCATGATATAGCCGCCACTCAGCACCTTCGACAGCGAATTAATGGGCAGCTGGCCAGGAGGCTCAAGCCAATAATCAACGATTTACTGGTTGAAACGGGTGCGACTGACGAGAGCGACAGGATCGCGCGTCGAGTCGAACGCATGCCAATGGTGAGAAATCTGCGGACAGATCTTGCTGATCATGTGGTGGCGCAAAGCCTCGATGGCTTTTTCAACTACATGGAAAAAGAAGAGCAAGCGATACGAATACATCCGGAAAGCCGAACTTCTGCTTTATTACAAAGAGTATTTGGCTAGTAGTATCCGCCCCGGCGAGCGGTGCGCTGTCGCGCAAGTATGACATTCCTGCCGGAGACCATCATTTTTGAAGACCAAAAACGGAAGCAAAAAGTCTTTTGCGACTATTCAGCCCTTCGGGTGCCTGCGGCATTTTGAGAGTGATCATGGAAGAGGGTCGCGCAAAAAGCCATCCATGGCGGTCAGCGCTCTTTGCACCATCCCTGGCGCGTCGACCCGCTTCCACGATCACTCTCAAAACTGATTAAACGCGGGTAGATCAAGAGGGAAGAGCAAACGCTTTGCGTTTTGCGTTTATTTTTCGTACGTCCTGGACGGCTTTATAGGTTGCCGAAAATATCTAAATACTAAAAATCAGACACTTATGCAGTTGTTAGATGATTTGTGCGGCAGAACCTCTGCTACCGCGAACGCGCCCTGACGGTGTGCCAAAGGTTATAGGAATAATCCATCATATTTGTTAGGTATGAACAACTATGCCCTCAACTTATCGTACCCTCATTTAAGAAGCCAGGGCCTCTCGCCATGGCAGGTTCTCGCTACCCATATACCTGGCCTGCCAGTGTTACGCGGGATCAAAGCCAACCGTTTTAGTCACATTAAAAATTAAGTCGTGGTTACTTACGATGTTAATCTCTTGTCATTCGCTGTTGCATCGTGGTCTGCGTGGTACCATTCGGGCTCAACATACTGAGGGTTAATCGTGCGAAGAGCGGTTATTACCGGGATCGGAATCGTCTCCAGTCTCGGGACAGACAAACAGCAGGTAGCGGCATCACTACGCGCCGGGCAATCCGGTATATCGGCGAAACCCGAGTATGCCGAAATTGGTATGCGAAGCCGTATAGCCGGCACTCCGGTGATCGATTTTAAAGATCATATTGATCGCAAGCAGATGCGTTTTATGGGTGGGGCGGCAGCCTATGCTTACATCGCCATGCAACAGGCAATTGATGATTCCGGTCTGGCAGATAATATGGTGTCGAGCACCCGCACCGGTATTATTGCAGGGTCAGGCGGTGCGGCGTCATCCAGTCAGGTAGAAGCCGCAAATGTGATGCTCGAAAAAGGAATCCGACGCGTGGGTCCCTATCGTGTCACCCAAACCATGGGGAGCACGGTGTCTGCCTGTCTCGCTACGCCATTCAAAATCAAGGGCGTTAATTACTCAATGTCTTCCGCCTGTTCAACCAGTGCCCATTGTATTGGTCATGCAGTTGAGCAAATTCAGTTAGATAAACAAGATATCGTTTTTGCCGGTGGTGGTGAGGAAGAACATTGGACAATGAGCTGTCTGTTTGACGCCATGGGGGCGTTGTCATCCAAATATAATGATACGCCTGAGCAAGCATCCCGCGCCTATGATGCAGACCGTGATGGTTTTGTTATAGCTGGCGGGGGCGGTATGTTGGTGGTGGAAGAGCTAGAGCACGCGCTAAAACGTGGAGCACATATCTACGCTGAAGTTGTAGGTTATGGTGCAACATCTGACGGGCAGGATATGGTCGCCCCGTCAGGAGAAGGTGCAGCAAGATGTATGCAACTTGCCATGCAGGGGATTGAGCAGCCGATCGACTATTTAAATGCTCATGGCACCAGCACGCCTGCTGGTGATGTTACTGAGCTTCGTGCCATCACAGAAGTATTTGGTGATAACACACCGAAAATCAGCTCTACTAAATCCTTGTCTGGTCATTCGCTGGGGGCGGCTGGTGTGCAGGAGGCTATTTACTGCCTGTTAATGCAGCAGGATAACTTTATTACCGCGTCTGCAAATATTAAAACTCTGGATCCCGCAGCTGGCGATATCGATATTGTGCAGGCAAATATAGAAAATGCAGAGCTAAATACAGTCATGTCCAACAGTTTTGGTTTTGGTGGTACTAATGCCTCATTGGTGATGAGTCGCTACCAACAATAACAGTACCACCCATCAGGCTGGCTTATTAAGAGCCATAGGCAACTCATGGGTAAAGCACTTGAAGACTATTAATGAGCAGAAGGGGCGGTGCTGGAACCTTTTTATTCCCGCGCTGCCCAACTCATGAAATTATGCGGGTACTCATACAAGTGAGTTCTTCTGTGCAAAAAAACAAAATTAAGTGAATACAGTCTCCGTCAGCAATGCTTTCTGTGTGACGCGCTCCAGTGATATCAGGCTGGAGCTTGTCACCAATAAGGCGTTGAACCGCCGCGTTTGGTATGGATTCCTTGTTGTAAAATTTCTTCTAATGGTATTTGGCGCATCAGCCACCGGGATTGCTGCCGATGCCGCTGCATCAAAACACAGAGTACTTGAGAATCGCTGGTCACAAGGGCCCTGGCATGGTGTTAGCCAGATGGTGCTTTTTGACGACAGGTTGTGGTTTATAAACAGCAATCCGTATAAAGATACAAACGCCGCAGACCTGTATTCCCTGGCGTTAAATACGGGAGAAGTCCGGTATGAACAATCCCTGTTTTCGCAGGACATAGGCAACCCTCTCGTTTACGAGGGACGGCTTTATTTACCATTTGAAGATCCACGACGAAGTGCAGGACGTGGTGAATACGTTCGCACAGACGGTTCACGGTATGAGTGGAGGAGTTTTGTCGACGGACGTGCCTTTCATGTTCATGCGATGGGAAATTGCCACGGTCGGTTGTTGGCAGTTACTGGCGCATTCACGGGCCAGATACAAGCATATGATGAACAATGGCGTTTGCTCGATGACTATCCCAAAGGGGAAGCCGGGTTTAGTCGACTGGTGTCAATAATGCAGTTTGGCAATGAATGCCTGTTTGGTGCAATGGCTCGCAGAGATTCACGGCCAAAGTTGCTTCGGCTGGATGGAAGTGATCTAGTACCGGTTGAGGGTTGGCCGTCTGGTGATCGCGCTGAAACTGCGGTGGTATTCGACAAGCAGGCATTAGCAATTAATGACCTGGGTGAAACCAGATCATTAATTGCCTGGGATGGAAAAAACACTAAAACGTTAACCACCCCTTCCGGACGTGTGCGTGCGCTGTCGGTGGATCAGAATCAGATCTACCTGATCACCAGCGATAAATCCGGTGGTGGGCTGTGGTCAGCAGATAGTAGTTTTAACTGGCAATTGCTACAGCGGTTCGACACCACTCCTATCTCCTTGTTGGTCAGTCAGGGAAATATATTTGTAGGTACCTGGTCGACACAGGGCGGGGCGTTATTTAGTAACCAGGGAAGTACTGCGCTCGATACTCCGTCTGCAGTGCCATTGCCAGTAAAAAATCCGCCAGTCATTGACAAGGAAGATCTCGACCAACGCGTTGGCGACTGGTGGCAGACTCTGTCAAAAACACTGGATTCGAATTCGGATCTAAGTCAGCTGCGTGACTTAATAAAAACGCTCGAATTTAATGAACATCCTCTGGTGCTGCAGCATCTTGCAGCGAAAATAGATACCCTGCCTGATACCGGTGTACAAAAAATGTTTGGCTCTAGAGAGCTTGATCGAAGTACCGTAATTCGCTGGTACATCAAGACCACAGCGGCAATCCGGGATGTGGCAGAACCTGCCGTGGAGCAAGTGACTCCAGCGTTTACCAAGGCAGAGAATCCGGCGGCGAAATATCTTGACGATACAATCGCAGCAATCGTCGGAGCTGGTCGTGACAGCGCGAAGGCAGAACAATTACGTGGCTCCGCTGATAAACAGATAGCTGCACACTTGATTGCTCGATTGCAGCGCCAAAGCGATCCTCTATGGGTGCAGAGTGATATCGTAGGTGCACTAACCAGATTAACCAATCAGTCCTATGCCTACGATAGAGA
>CAZNOB010000003.1:76464-79163 GCA_964574535.1 uncultured Granulosicoccaceae bacterium
ATATCGTAGGTGCACTAACCAGATTAACCAATCAGTCCTATGCCTACGATAGAGAAAGCTGGGCTAGATGGTTAGCAATGCAAAAATAGCAACACCAGGGTACATTTACATCTTGACTCTTTCTGCGGCAACCTGGTTGCGCTTGTTAGACTCTGAACACCCAATCCTTATAAATAACGCGGAACAGGGTATCCACAATGCGATTAATTTTGCTGTTATTTACCCTGAACTGCAGCGTGAGTGCCTCTGAGCAGCCATACAACAGTCTGCTGAGTCAAACCGGCCTGGACACAATCATAAGCGGCCTTGATAACGACCTGCAATTTGCAGCGAGTCGCCATGCGCGGCGTTGCGATGCTAACCAGTCTCAAGTTAATTTGTCACCTGAAAGCCTGATGGCTCTGGTTGCTGCCAATCTGCAGGAAAGTACAGTTGTGGCTGACGTGCAGTTTCTGGAAAGCTGGTACAAAACTTCAACAGGGCGCAAGGTTAGCTCACTGGAGCAAGGTGAACTAGATGAGCTCAAATTGAAGCAGTTTCAGGCTATTCCCGCCAGGTCTGAACAAGTGGCTCGTATCTATAAAAATACTCGTGCCGGATTCCTGAGTGCATCCATTGCCGTGCAGCTTGAACATGCGGGGTGGCTCGCCAGTGGTTGTATGAACAAAGTTCGCAGCAGCGGCGATAGCCGGCAGATCGGTGCCGAACAGATATTTGGCGATCTGTTGAAAGACGAACGAGTCACTCTGGAAACACTGTTCAGGCAAAGTACGTTGCATACTATGGAATTTGTGCTTTCCCCTTTGAGCATGTCAGAGCTAATAGAATATGCCGATATGACGGATCGAAATGGAACTGTGTACACAGCATTGGTTGACTCTCTGATAAGTGCTATTCAGGATGAAGTCACCAGTATTGTTCCATGAATCGCGGATGAGCTCTGTAACCTGACCACAGTTCGGTTAACAGCTTGGTGGTGTGTTCTTTACAGATAATCAGCCCATCGACGATTACTTTTTCCAAATGCGAAAAAATCCGGATTAAGTAAAGTGTCCCGGGTGTTGTAGCGAAGGCTCTCCATCTTTGTATTGGTGATCTGCCCACCGGCTTCTTCTACGATGCATTGTGCGGCCCCGGTATCCCATTCACCAGTTGGGCCCAGACAAGGGTAGATATCTGCGCGGCCTTCCGCCACCAGGCAGGATTTCAATGCACCGCCCATGCGCAGTTCGCCATGGTCCCCCAGGTTTTCGAGAAAACGCTGCACTTTTTCACCGAATCGGGGTGCCCACCCAAGAGCCACGGTGACCCGGCCTTTGGGTGCGGTGCGCACACAAATCTTGCGCGGGGCTTCCTCACCGGTTTGTTTCCAGGCACCCATTCCCCTGGTGGCCCAATAGGTGATTTCAAGCACCGGTGCGTGTACCACCCCCAATACCGGAGTTCCATTATGGATTAGAGCAATGTTTACACTAAACTCTCCATTTTGCTTAACAAACTCTCGAGTACCATCAAGTGGATCAACCAGCCAATAGGTCGACCAGGAGTTGCGTTCAGCAACTGACATTGCACACGATTCTTCAGTGATCACCGGTAGTTCAGGACTGATTAGCGTTAGCTGATGAATAATAATTTTATTGGCGGCCAGATCTGCTGCGGTCAGTGGAGTGTTGTCACCTTTCTGCATTACAGCGACTTCGGGTAAAAACATTTCGAGTATTCTTGCGCCGGCTGTCTGTGCGATCTCGACTACCCTGTCCTTGTTTGTATTAAGGACCTGTGGGTCAATGTTCATGTTGAATCCGGAAAGGATGAATGTTTAAGTTGATCGTTAGGTAGCGTTGCATCGCTTTTCGACGGTATTCCCTGCGAGTACGAAATCATACAGGACCGTTGCACTAAAGACCTTGCCAACGGGAAACCTCTTTTGGTGCTCAACAGCCTTTACAGCAATTGCTCTGACGCTGTCTATGGTCTTCCATTTTCGTTTGATCGTACCGGCTGCCGGAGGTCATCGTTTTTGAAGAGTCGTCGCTTTGCCTTCATGCCTGGGGTGTTGGTAGAGCTGGTGATGATTCCAGTTTATTGGTTGTCGGTATTTGGTGCCCAAGGCTGGGGCGATGCCTCGTTGTTGTTTATTCCGAGCCGTCCAACACTGCAAAATTTCCGAGTAACTTATCTGATACTGACTGCAATATGGGCTTTATCTCTGATGTCTCGATAGCCCTGGACGAAACCGCAACACTTGATAGTCGCAGCCTGTTGAGTTTTTTCTATCGAGGTCTGTTGCCTCAAATTGCAACTGGCATACCGGTAACTGCTTTTTTGTTTTATGCTTTCGTGGATAGAGTTTCTGTTGTCAAACGCATTGACCGTTGTTGATGCAAAGCCCTTCGTTAGCATTATGACCCGTGCTGGCAGTGTAGTGAGTGCCAACGTGCCATTGCTGGAGCTACTAGTCAACTAATGTGCAGAAATGTAAATTAATGTGTCATGACATAAACTTGCTTAGACCCTAACTATAAAGTATCTTCAGACTGTATATGGGAAGCAGTTGTCCCTTCAATGCAGTCTTTGGTTTTACTAGTAGGTAATTATGATGAAGTGTGTTTTCGCAAGAAGTTTATGGGCTGGGCCAGTCGCTGCGCTCGGATTGTTGATGGTCAGCAATGTCTCTGCACAGGTGGTGTTGCCACAAC
>CAZNOB010000003.1:79263-87084 GCA_964574535.1 uncultured Granulosicoccaceae bacterium
GCGCTCGGATTGTTGATGGTCAGCAATGTCTCTGCACAGGTGGTGTTGCCACAACAGGATGCCAACTGTCTTTCATGCCATTCAGGTGAACCCGCGACGCTTGCGAATCTGATTGTCGATGAGGTAAGCGCCTGTGATTATAGTGATGCTGATCTCTATGACGGCTGGGGCTGGAATGCAGTGGAGCAGGAGAGCTGTCCACCGGTAGATTCATCGGCAGCAGAGGGGGCTTATTTGCATGATAACTCTGCAGCCGCGCCTTTACCTGACGCGCAACCGCTCGCGACGTCTGCAACGGTTGAGACTGTTTTTGGCGTACCTGTTTGCGCACTGCAGAGTTCTGATCCGGATGGTGATGGCTGGGGTTGGGAAGGTAATCGCACCTGTATTGTTGAGCGTCAAACAACACAGAATGACAATTTGTCAGCGGGCAGTGCCGTATGCATAGATTCGGATGGTGATGGCTGGGGGTGGGACGGAGAGCGAAGCTGTGTAGTTGATGACACAGCTGATGTAGCTGATACAGTTGATACTGTTGATACAGCCAACTCTGCTGTCGAACAGCACGTCGCAATATGTGTGGATACTGATGGCGACGGGTATGGCTGGAATGGCAGTAGAAGCTGTGATCCGAATGTGTCCAATGCTCTGGTGATTGATGACTTCTCTGGTTGTTCAATACCTGCAACAGGCACAACGGTGGTTAGCAGTACAGGGCCAATTCGATCAACCGGTAATTCGTTTTTTCCTGATAACGGACCGCAATGTGTTGTGCCGGATAACCAGTTTAATGGCCCTGGTCTTAGATTTGGTGACTTTCTATTATTGAACAATGCATGGAACGGTGATAAATCAACTTATAGCTGGACTCAGTGTATCGCGCTGAGTGCTAACAATGATGGATCGGTAGTGCCTTCGTGGACCTATGACTGGGGTAATGAAGATGATCTGCGCCAGGGTTTCCAGGAATGGGAGGTCAAGTCATTTCCGGAAATTGTATATGGAGTGAAATCGCAGACGGAAAGCTCGGCAGAATGCGGGACAACCGGATTACCTGTCGCGGTTAATTCGTTGCCTGAAATTGATATCACGTATAGCTATCGTGCACCGCAAACAAACAGCCGCCAGGGGGACCTGTTTGATGCAAACGGTGAGTCTCAGACCGTTTATGGCGGTGATCGTAATGTGGCGATTGAATCCTTCCTGCATTCATCCTGTGAAATAACCCGTGGGGCAAATTCCAATCTGGAATTCGAACTAATGGTCTGGCTTGAGCATGGCAATGAGCGTTTGCCATCAGGAAGTCCACCCGTATCTGTGTTCACTGACAGTGCTGGACGGCACTATGATATCTACGTGAAAGGTGCAGCAGATCCTGGTTATATCGCTTATGTCGCACAGGAAACTGCTACGTCAGGCACGCTTAACTGGAATGAGTTTTTTGCAGACGCCAGAAGTAATGCGAGCACCTACGGGGTGAATGCAATAGATACGAATTGGTGTATGGCGAATATTCTGTTTGGTACAGAAATTTGGTGGGGTGAAGGTTCTTTTACGGTGGACTATTTGCAAATTCAACGACAGTATTAGCAGAATTGCCGGCGTTGCCGCCCGGCGCGCCGGCTTTGATTTTTGTCCGCAGTATGAACTGGCCGTGCGGTAACCGCACCGTGTAGCTTTATATGCAGAAGAATGATTGAGTTAATATCAAAATGGACCCTGAAGGCCAGAGTGATTCCAGAACTTCTGCAACCACTGGCTTCTGCAGCTAAAGTAAAAGTCCGGAACATCTATATTTACTGATTAAAGTGTCACTTCGTGCCTTTATTTCAGTATTGAATCAAGTGATGGTTCCCAGAGTTGTTTCCCAGGCGACAGGGGCCACTCGATCTTAATTGAATCATCTTCCGGAAGCGCCAGCGATCGGAGTCACTGTGATTCCCGGGGCTGACTCTGATCGTAGAACTGTTGATACCGTATCAATACGGGTCTTTCGGCCAATTCTTCCTAAAACCGGTTAAACGCCAACAAATGATATTGGCATGGCCGGCTTCTGGTGTTACGTTAGCTTTGGATGGCGCGCTTGCCAGGCTGAATAAACTGGAGGAATACCTTGAAAAAATTTGACGACATATCGTTCGACGAACACGATGAGCTCATCAACCCCAGACCGGAAGAAACCGAATTCGATCGCATTATGGATATGGCTTTATCACGCCGTGACGTGATGAAAGGCGTCATGGTTTTCGGAAGCGTTGCAGCACTTGGCAATACACTGTTGGCAACCCCCACATCTGCTGCCACAAATCGATTCGCGTTTGACGCCGTGGATATCAGTACCAGTGACGATATCACTGTACCTCCGGGATACACTGCAAAGGTGGTAGTGCGTTGGGGTGATCCACTATGGTCTGACGGCGAAGAGTTTGACCACGCTACACGCGGAACCGCTGCCAGTCAGGCCAAATCGTTTGGTGACAACACCGATGGTATGGAGGTATATCCTCATGGTGATAAGACCATTCTTATTGCCAACAACGAATATACCAACCGAGGCATCATCTGGGGAAATCGACCCGAAGGTAAAGCTGAAAACGATGACGATATTCTCAAAGGCATGAACGCACACGGTTTGACGGTTGCAGAAATAGAACAAAATGACGGTGTATGGTCCGTAGTTAAAGACAGTCCTTTTAACCGCCGGATCACCCCTGATGTTGAAATGGATATAACTGGTCCCGCAGCTGGACATGATCTAATGAAAACATCCAGAGATCCTGCTGGTATGGTGGCACAGGGCACCTTCAATAACTGCGGCAGCGGCACGACGCCATGGGGTACTTACCTGGCCTGTGAAGAAAACTTCAATGGCTACTTTGCCGCTGAAGATCAGGAGCTCGAGATATCCCCGGAAATGAAGCGATATGGTATATCACCGAAAGGCCGTGGTTATGGATGGCATCAGATCGACGACCGCTTTGATCTGGCCAAAGAAGACAATGAATATAATCGCCATGGCTATGTCACCGAAGTAGACGCCACAGATCCCACTAGCCGACCGAAAAAACGCACGGCACTGGGTCGCTTTAAACACGAAAATGCTGAAGTCGTCGTTAATGGTGATGGCCACATTGTCGTGTACATGGGTGACGACGAACGAGGCGAGTTCCTTTATCGATATATTTCAAACGGTGTGTATGCACCAGGTGGTGAAACAGACTCATTGCTTGAGGACGGCAAGCTGTACGCTGCAAAATTTAGAGACGACGGAACCGGCGAATGGCTGGAGCTGTCTCCGGAAGCAACCGGCATGGCAAACATGGCTGAAATCTGTATACACACCCGTATGGCGGCCTCAGCTGTTGGTGCCACCACCATGGATCGCCCGGAGTGGGTTAGCGCCAACCCCAAAGCCGCCGAAGTTTATTGCTGTCTGACCAACAACAAAAACCGGGGCGCCAAACCTAATGCCGGAGGAGATCCAACACCAGTCGGGGGACCGAATCCGCGTGAAGACAACAGATACGGGCAAATTGTACGCTGGCGTCCGGCATCAGCCGATCACACCAATAACGCATTTGAGTGGGACTTGTACGTATTGGCGGGCAACCCTAACGTACACAACGATCACAACGCCGGGTCGGACAATCTGTCCAAAGACAACATGTTCAATTCACCGGACGGATTGAGGTTTGATTCCAACGGTCTGCTGTGGATACAGACTGACGGCAACTATAGCAATGAAAAGAATTTTGCCGGACAAGGCAACAACCAGATGCTCGCCGGAGACCCGGCCACTGGTGAAATCAGACGTTTTATGACTGGCCCCAAGCAGGCTGAGGTAACCGGCCTCACCTGGAGTCCTGATCGCCTGACCATGTTTGTCGGCATTCAGCACCCCGGGGAACGTGGAGATGGTAACTGGCCTGACGGTGGCGACTCCGCACCACGCTCTGCCATTCTCGCCATTACACGTGACGACGGCGGATTGGTAGGTTAAACGCAATCCATAGCAGGATCAGCAGCCGCAGTTCTGGTGGCTGCTGAGATAATTTTGAACTAAAGCCAGGTTTGGCTATTTGTTTTTGATTAAGCGGCTGGCTAGCCTGGATTATTCATGAGGATCTGACACCAGATTTTCTTCAGGCGTTGAATAGACACACTGCTATTTTAAAAAGGTGCCCAAAAATTGGTTTGGAACTGGCCACATAGCATATACGCTAATATTTACTTGTCGCCTTATAAATAATCCAGGCTTTTATCTAACAAATGGATGAGTGTCCGATTTTAGTGTTTAAATGTTTTCGGCAACATAAAAAAGCCGTCCAGTAAGAACGATAACCAAACGAAAAACGCAAAGCGTTTGCTCTTGATCTACCCGCGTTTACTCAGTTTTGAGAGTGATCGTGGAAGTGGGTCGGCGCGCCAGGGATGGCGCAAAGAGCGCTGTCAGGCAAGGATGGCTGCAAGCGCTATCCACTTGCACG
This sequence comes from uncultured Granulosicoccaceae bacterium, assembly GCA_964574535.1. Classification (GTDB taxonomy): domain Bacteria; phylum Pseudomonadota; class Gammaproteobacteria; order Granulosicoccales; family Granulosicoccaceae. The sequence continues at coordinate 83,751 of CAZNOB010000003.1, forward strand.
ATCACTCTCAAAATGCCGCAGGCACCCGAAGGCTGAGTGGTCGCAAGATGACTTTTGGTTACTTTTTTCGTCGTTTGAAAAATGACTCCGCATGAAGGGCATGACGTTTTTGGTCTTCTTTCAAAAATGAAGGCCCCCGGCAGGGATGTCCTGTTAGCAGTGCACCGTACGCCGGGGCAGGTTCTCCCAGCGCTTACTCACTTCGTCATGTTAAGACAAACCTTAAATGATCCGCAGCGTAGAATGCTCCGTAAAGCTCGAAACAACAAACTTGTTGGTTGCGCTTGCGTTTTTTCAGGCTGCCTTTCTCACCGTATTGGCGGTCAGTTGATCAATATTCTCGATGACCTTGATGACGTCATCTCTCATAACCGGCTTTGAGTAGTAGTAACCCTGAGCGACATCAATGCCCAGTCTCCTGACTTCCGCAAGCTGTTGTTCTGTTTCTATTCCTTCCGCCACAGTATCAAGTCCATAGATTTCTGCTATTGATGCAATAGTGGCAGTAATGGACTTTGTGCTGATGGAGTCATCTGCGATCCCGCTGATAAATGATCGATCAATTTTAAGGGTATCGAGTGGTAATGCCTGAAGCTGATTTAGCGATGAATAACCCGTGCCGAAATCGTCCAATGCGATTTTTATCCCGTGGTTTTTAAGTTTATTGAGGCTTTCTACAATCCATTCGATATCGGACATAACCACACTTTCCGTGATTTCCAGTTCCAGCAAATGAGCTGGCAGACTATAGCGCTCGATTGTCTTGAGCACATTCTCGACGAACTCTGCTTGAGTAATCTGATGAACCGACACATTGACAGCAACCCTTATTGAGAGATTCTCTGTATTATTCCATACCGCTGCTTGCTGGCATGCTTCGTTCAATACCCAGTTACCCAGAGCTGGCATGATGCCGCACTCCTCGGCAATGCCCACAAATTCAAAGGGTGAAACCAGACCTCTATGTGGATGGTTCCATCGAACAAGCGCCTCGACAGAATAGACCTCGTCGTGAGCCAGGCAAATTTGTGGCTGGTAGTACAGCTCCAGCTCATTGTTCTCTATCGCATACGGCAGATCTCTTTCAATGGTTGTGCGCTTGTGAAATTGATCTGCAATTTTTCTGTCGAATGGTTTGATTGCTTTATTACCTGACTGTTTGGCGCTATACATCGCAAAATCCGAGGTTTTTTGCAGATCCACGACGGTGCTGGCGTCATCAGGAAATATGCTATATCCAATGCTGGTGTCAATCTCAGCTAAAGAGTCATCAAGGTTAAACGCAGGCGCGAAAGTTTCTCTCAGTTTGCAGGCAAACTTATATGGTTCATCCGCTTTGTTAAACTTATATGTAATTGCAAATTCATCACCTCCCATTCGTGCTATTGCTTTACCTTCGCCTGAAGCATCGCGTAGCCGCTTAGCCACTTGTATAAGAAGTTGGTCTCCTGCACCGTGTCCCAGAGTGTCATTGATTGCTTTAAAGCCATTGAGGTCCAGAGTGATGAGGACCAGTTTCTCGTTGCGGGCAATATTAGTGGTTTTAAGCAAGTCCTCTAGTCGGTCTTGAAAATATCTTCTGTTTGGCAGATCTGTCAGTTGGTCGTAGTCTGCCTGGTGTTGTACTCTTCTTGCTATTCTGTTTGTTATATATCCCATTATTGCGCAGAAAAGAACAATCAGCAGGCTGGAAAATAAATCTATTTTCGCTCTCCCACGGATATTTTCTGCTGTCGATGTTGTATTTGTCAGCGCCGCCTCTACCAAATGCCGGACCTGATCCTTCGTTTGTGTCGATATGTTTTTCCAACGTACAAGGCTTTCTGCAGAGTTGATGTCATGGGGACTGGCTAGTAAAAATTTCTCACTCTCAAGTCGAAAAGCACCATGGTATAGATTGCCCAAATCTAATACTGCATTTTCAGTTACGCCAGCGTCGTTATTTTTCGCTGACAGTTTGGTCAAATAGGTCAGCGCTTGTTGTGCTTGTTCATGCTGTTGAAGGATTCTTAGCTCGAGGTTCTCTCTGTTTATCATCGAATCAGGCGAGTTTTGAATTTTAAGCAGATAACCTTCCAGCAGTGTGCTCATCTGGTTTACTGATTCACTCAACTCCCAAATAACATTCTTCTTGTCGTGCGCAGACAGAACGTCAATATAGTTTTTATCAGGTAGTCCATGGTTCATGGTTCGAATTTCATTAGTCGACCTAATGAGCCTTGAGTAGGCATCAAAAAGTTTCATTCGGATACCCTCATCGCGCGCTGTCAAAGGTAGATATAACTGCCTAACTAAAATTGAACTTGTAATTGACATGCGCTTGAAGCTGTCTTCAAACTCCATTAGAAGTCCTTCCAGTGATTCCCTTCCATAGCGGTGATGGAGCTTGTTGGAGTTGTCAGTATCTGTCTGCGCTATTTCTGAGCGAACTTGATTAAAGAGTTTTTTAGTGTTTTGAGACAGATCTGATAATGTCCCTCGCTCTTCATTAAATTGCCTCGATTCGATCAGGATCCGCTGAACTGCACTTCTTTGCGCATCCAGGCTTTTAGAAATATCAAACAGGGTTTTCTCAGGGGCAACCGATCGTTGCAGACTCAATGCACTCGAAAAATGCGTGAGTGCATCAGACAGGTAGTTGCTTCCGAGCCAGAACACCATGCCCGAAAAAATGAAGCTAACAACGATAAGGCTTTTACTACTCTTTGATAGGTTTACCATCTCACACTGCCGAACATTTTATCTAACCTTTGCTTTACGTCGCTAATGGATTTACATCTGTCGAACATCCTTATTCTTGAATAAAACTGAGCACTGTAAAATTTTATCGTCTCTACATTTTATGGGCAGCTGTCGTATTTGCTTTATACGCCTGTGGCTAATGTTGAGTGAGCGACGGTTAAATATGAGCAGTAGCCAGCAGAAGAAGTTCGACACGCAGGCACTGATTCTTCTCAGCCCACAGCAGTCAAAGGCCGGTTGGTTGACATAACTGTTTGATTGAAATCGTAAAGATTCTCAAAATACAACAGTTCATGCACAGCTTCGAAGCAAAAAGTCTTTCGCGGCCAGACAGCCCGTCGGGTGCCTGTGTTCAGACGACAGTAAATCAGAATGCAGAGGAAAGACTAGTCAGATGCGTCAACAGGCCTTTGTACCGCAATCCCTCGCCCTCTCCACGATCACTCTCAAACTAATTAGTGCCCATCCAGAAACAAGCGCTACTGCGAACCACTGATTGCACGCGATCTTTCACCGACTACATGTAGTTATTTAGAATGACTAAACGCCCACATGTAGTCGGTAAAATCTCGCGCACCTCAGTGATTCTCGC
>CAZNOB010000004.1:0-17840 GCA_964574535.1 uncultured Granulosicoccaceae bacterium
CGATAAAAACGCACCGTCAGGGCGCGTTCGCAGTAGCAGAGGTTCTGCCGCGCAAGCTCCTAGCCCTCTGACATATTCTCAAGTTCATCCCATCTTTCATAGGCGGTGGTGATTTCCTTTTCCAGCGCTGCGTATTCTTCTTGCAGCTTTGTCAGATTTGTTTGCCCATCCTGATAGGTGGTTGGGTCTGCAAGTTGTTGTTCCAGTTTTTCCTTCTTGCTCTCCATTTTTTCTATCTGTACCGGGAGCAGATCAAGCTCACGTTTAAATTTATAGGATAGCTTAGTTTGGCTTTTGTCTGTCTGGCTATTTCTGTTTTTACTTGTTGGCTGCGCTGCTTTTGATTTCTTCCCGGTCATCTGTGGTTTGTCGGCAGTTTGTTTTAAGTAGTCCGTATAGCCCCCGACATATTCGGCTAGACTGCCGTTACCGTCCAATGCAATCGTACTGGTGGCAATATTATCAATGAATTCCCGATCGTGACTCACCATTAGCACTGTGCCCGGAAATTCGAGAATTGTGTACTCAAGTAGCTCCAGTGTTTCAACATCCAGATCGTTTGTGGGTTCATCAAGTACCAGCACATTGGCGGGTTTGGTAAACAAGCGAGCGAGTAAAAGTCGGTTACGTTCACCTCCTGATAATGCATTGATTGGCGCGCGTGCTCGTTCAGGGCTGAATAAAAATTCCTGCATATAACCCATGATGTGTTTTCTCACACCAAAAATCTCTATAAAATCCGCTCCATCCGAGACATTGTCAGCCGCGCTGCGTTTTTCATCGAGCTGCTCACGTAGCTGGTCAAAATAGGCAATTTCCAGATTGGTGCCTTGCTCAACCGCACCCTCGTCGGGTTGAATTTCGCCGAGAATAGTTTTTAGTAATGTGGTTTTGCCGCTACCGTTAGGGCCAATTATGGCGATCTTGTGGCCGCGCATCACAGTTGTGGAAAAGTTCTTTATTAGTGATTTTCCGCCCAGCGTATGGCTGACATTTTCCAGTTTAAATACGATACGGCCGGACTTATTGCTTGCCTGCACCTGTATATTAACCTGACCGATCTGTGATCTGCGCTGAGCTCTTTCTTCGCGTAGTTTTTTCAGCGCTCTGACTCGACCTTCATTGCGTGTCCGTCGAGCTTTAATGCCCTGTCTTATCCAGTCTTCTTCCTGTTTAAGCTTTTTATCAAATAGTTTGTCTTGAGTTTCCTGAGCTGACATAGCCTGCTCACGCGACACAAGAAATTTCTCGTAAGTTTGTTTCCAGCTGGTGAGCTTGCCTCGATCTATTTCAACAATTCTGTTTGCAAGACTTCTTATCAGTTGCCGGTCATGAGTTACAAATATCAATGTGACGTTCAGCTTTTGCAGAAATGCTTCCAGCCAAACCACTGATTCCACATCCAGGTGGTTTGTGGGTTCATCCATTAGTAGTACATTGGGTTCGCTTGCCAATGCACGAGCGAGCATCACCCGTCTTTTCTGTCCCCCAGACAGGCTGGAAACTGGCGTGTCTGGTTCAAGATTCAGGCGACCAATGATACTCTGCAGATCCGCTGATGCGCGCCATATGTTTGTGGTGGTATCAATATTTGTGCTGCCTTCCCGATAGAGTTCCAGCAATGCTTTCGTGGTGATTTCATCGTAGCCGGATGCAGCGACTTCATAAACATTTCTCGAGTCCTCACCACCAGGCACTTCCTGCTGTAAGCGCGATACACTGACACCGTCTGAAATCTCAATTTCACCGCTATCGGGTTGTAGCTCTTTGTCGATTACCTTGAGCAGGGTAGATTTACCTTGTCCGTTGCGTCCGAGAACTGCAATCTTGTCTCCCGCTTCAATAACAAGTTCTGCATTATCCAGCAGTGCTTCGGGACCGAACGCGAGATTGATATCCCGCAGTCTGATTAATGCCATAACGACTCTGTATAAAGTGGCTGAAAGATTTTGGTGGGTGTAGGCTGCAGTGAGGAATTAAATTAACGACAACGGCTACCGCCAAACAAGCCACCCAGAATGCCGCGACTGATTTGCCGGCCCACCTGTGATCCGATAGATCTGGCCGCACTTTTTGCCAGTGCTTCGCCTACTGATTGGCGTTGGTGTTCAGTTGATTTTTTTGTTGCAGTCGTGGTATTTGATTCTGGCTCATTGAAATCAATTACCATTTTGGCTACCCGTGTTTTAAGCTTCTCGTGCGCGGTTTCACGGTCAAGCGTTTTATCGTAGTGACCGGCAAAAGGACTGTTGGTGATTATGTTGTTGCGTTCGCTTTCACTTGCCGGTCCAATTTGAGATACGGGGGGGCAAATTATAGTGCGCTCAACGATCGATGAAATACCATCTTCCTCAAGGGTTGATACCAACGCTTCACCAACACCTAGTTCGGTAATTGTTTGTTCTGCATCAAATGCGGGATTTTGACGCATCGTTTGGGCTGTTGCTTTAACGGATTTTTTGTCCTTAGGTGTAAAGGCTCTCAGTGCATGCTGTATGCGGTTGCTCAATTGCCCGAGAATTTCCTCTGGAATGTCTAGTGGACTCTGGGTTATGAAAAAGACGCCGACACCTTTAGAGCGAATTGTTCGCACTACCTTTGCAACTTTTTCTATCAGTGCCTTGGGAGCTCCGTCAAAAAAGAGGTGTGCCTCATCGAAGAAAAATACAAATCGAGGCTTGTCCTGATCACTGACTTCCGGAAGGTCTTCAAACAGTTCTGACAGTAACCATAGTAAAAATGCGGCATAAAGTCCTGGATGCTTCATCAGCTTATCGGCAACGAATATATTGATATTTCCATGCCCTTTGGGATCGACGCTAATGAGATCCCGAAGATGAAGTTGTGGTTCTCCAAAGAAATTCTCTGCACCAGCATCTTCCAGTGCCAGTAAGCGTCGTTGAATTGCACCCACAGAGGCTGAGCTTATATTGCCGTACTCACTCCGAAATTGCTTGGCGTTGTCTCCAATAAATTTTAGCGTAGTGCGAAGGTCTTTAAGATCAAGAAGTAATAAGCCTTCATCATCCGCAAAGCGGAAAACAATCGCCATGATGGCTTCCTGCTTATCGTTTAATCCCAGCAAGAGTGACAACAGAATAGGTCCTATATCTGAGATAGTGCTCCTTATCGGGTGGCCTTGTTCACCGTAGAGGTCCCAAAAAACACAGGAGTTTTTATCAAAGGAGAAGTTTTCAATACCGATACGCTTGACGCGTTCTTCAACTTTGGGGTGTGGTTTGCCTGCCTGACTTATTCCAGATAGATCGCCTTTTGCATCAGCCATAAAAACCGGGACGCCAATACGCGAAAAACCTTCAGCCAGGACTTGCAAAGTGACAGTTTTACCTGTGCCGGTAGCGCCAGTAATGAGGCCGTGTCGATTGGCGAACTGAGGGTTCAGACGAACCAGCTTTTCGCCCTTCCCTAATAGTATATGTGCCAAATCGGACATAATGGTGCTCTTTGGTCGCTCGCTGTCTCTGGGATGAGGCATTCAACCACAGATGGGCGATAGCCGCTATCAGAATCAACGGATTGTCACGCATTCAAATGCACAGTTGACGAATGTCTCGGGATCGAGACTGAAGTGGCAAGCCGTTCGATATCGCAAGACTTGCCCGAGGCGACGATGACTCATTTTGAGGCGCTTGTGTGCCGCTTACAGGACGGTACGATCGCACGATGTCACAGTAGCAGTGCGGCTGCCGCCCAAATGTCCAGGTGGCTGTCCGAGAGCGGATAATCCACATACGGTGCAGTCCTCTGGCCAGCTATTTCGATCAATCTTGTTAAAGAAGAACCTCTATTCGTCTCTATTGATCAAAATCTCGTGTTTTGCTATGAACCACAATCCAGGACGGTCATTTAGCTTGCAGTTTGCTGTTTCTCAGACCATTCGGCTTGAGTGAACGCTTTAATTGACAATGCATGGATTGTCCCCGATTTGATGTGCTCATCGAGTACGGCGTAAACCAGTTTATGCCGCTTGAGCGTCGATAAATCCTCAAAGCTGTCGCTAATGACTACTGCTTCGAATTTGCTGCCGTCACCAGTGACATCAGCCTTGGCACCTGAAATCGATTTTTCAATCTGATCGCTGTAGTAGTCCATTCGCATTAGGGAGAATCTCGGTAGGTTGATCTGACTAGTATAACGCTTGTCTTCGGGGAAGGCCTGTTTCAGGCGTTAAAAGTCGTGAATGCAGGATTGGTGACAACCGGCGCTGGATAAAAAGAGGGCCCGCAGGGCGGGCCCGATATGGGGGTGAGAACGTGACTGTTGCAAACAGGCCACGCCCTTATTGTTTTAGTTGCTGGAATAGAAAATACAAGTAAAAACCCGTTGATTTTCATTAATTCTGATTAAATTTGCGATTTCGTATCAAAGTGATGGGACTTTGACGCGAGTTTTAAGAAATATGCAAGGTTGTGTGCATGGGTGATAACCTGATGACCGAGTTAGCTGACACTGTATTGACGCGATAACCTGGACGCATTAGTCGTTCAGCAAGCCACGTGCGATGACATCGGCTTGAATTTCTGCAGTACCTTCGAAAATACTTAAGATGCGTGCATCATTCAGTAAACGCGAAACTGGTGATGATAGCGCGTAGCCCGTGCCGCCATGAATCTGCACCGCATTGTCTGCACAGTACCATGCTGTTCGGGCAGCATAGAGCTTTGCCATGCCTGCATCAATATCGCAGCGAATGGCTCTGTCTTTGATTCTGGCGGCCCGGTAGGTGAGTTGTCGTGCGGTCATTACGTCTGCGGCCATACGGGCAATTTTCCCATAAATTCTTTCGAAGCCGAGCAATGTCTGGCCAAATTGTTGACGTTGACTAGCGTAGGCAAGAGCGAGTTCGCAGGCATTCTCTGCCACACCAACAGCACGAGCAGCGGTTTGAATTCTGGCCGCTTCGAAGGTGGTCATTAGTTGTTTGAAGCCGTTGCCATCGATGCCACCGAGAGTGGCGTCCGGGGGAACCTTAAACTGATCGAAAGCCAGGTTGTATTCCTTCATGCCGCGGTAGGCGAGCACGTCAATTTCACTGCCGGTTAAACCGGCATCGGGGAAATCGTTATCGGCTGTACCACGATTTTTATCAACTAAAAACATGGTGAGCCCACGGTATCCAGGTTGCTTTGGGTCGGTGCGCGCAAGTACTGTCATCAAATCTGAACGGGCTGCATGTGTTATCCAGGTTTTATTACCTGTGAGTTGCCAGCGATCATCGGGCAGGCGGATAGCGCGGGTTCTGATTGCGCCTAGATCAGATCCGGTCTCTGGCTCTGTGAATACGGCAGCAGGGAAGATGCTACCGTCAGCTATGAGTGGCAAATACTTTTCTCTTTGATGTTGTGTGCCTCCCAGTTGAATTAATTCCGCCGCTATTTCTGAGCGGGTTCCAAGTGAGCCTGTTCCAATATAACCACGCGATAACTCTTCAGTCACCACGCACATGGCGAGTTTGCCGAGGCCGGAACCCCCATATTTTTCATCAATGGTTAAGCCGAATACGCCTAATTCACTTAGCTTTTTTATCAACTGGTCGGGAATAAGTTTATTTTCCAGGTGCCAGTCGTTTGCAAATGGTTGTATTTCGGTTTGGCTAAACGTTCTAAATTGATCTGCAATTAACTGCAGGCTTTCATCAAGCCCGGCGTTGCCGATGCTCTGTCGTCGATTACACTCTGTGACGATGAATTGGTGCTGTGAGCTACACAGTGGATCGATCAGTGGCTTAATGTTGGGATTTTGTGATAGCTGAAATGCCTTTTCTTCCAGCCCGATATGATGAGGTCTAAATATTTCGTCCTGGCTCATCGCGATACCAAAGTGAATTTGCGACAACAGTTCGCTTACCGCGAGTCTTGTGATTGTAAATTCCAGCTCGGGTAGTTTTTTGGCTTCCTGCAGTGACCTGGCCCAGTTGATCATGGCATTTAAGGCTTCACTCAAGGTGGCCTGCCATGCGATGCCGTGCCTGATAAACTGACTATGATTCGCATCGACATGCTTTATTTTTGAGCGGACGGTGTTTTTGCTTTGCTCGCAGAATAGCTCGACTTCAAGATTGGCTGCAGTGGCTAAATTGAGCCACTCATGCCTGTTTGATCGGGGGGGCTTCAAAGAGGTTCTTCTGCAATATTTTGTTTGATCAGTGTGTCGATATCTGTGTTATCCAATCCGTACTCTTTAAGTAGCTGTCGGGTATCTTTGCCCGGCACTGCTATCGCCTCTGGTTTGGATTCCTCCGCGTTATTATTTCTTATCGTCGACCCCGCTACCCGGTAAGAGCCTGCTCCAGGTTGGTCAATCTGTTGAAAGAGGGGGTTGGCCAGCGATGCCTTTGAGTCTTCGTCTATCAATTGACAAAACGATTGGTAAGGACCCCACAGTGCGCCGCTTTGATCCAGGACCTCTGCGATTGTTGTAAAATCGTGTTGTGCTGACCATTCGCTTAGTAGTTCAGCGATCGCCTCTCTGGCAAGGTAGCGATCAGCATCTTTGTTGAGGTCGAGATTATTTTTTTGTTCGAGTTGTGCCACCTTAGATTCAATGCCTGCCGTCCTTACCAGTGCCTGCCAGTGTCTTTTTGTAATCGCGACAACCATGACAAAGCGCTGGTCCTTGCAGCGCAGGCTATGTCCGAAGGTTCCGTACACATGATTGCCAATCCGTGGTCGATTGGTCTGAGTGAGTTCTGCCTCAGCGATAATCCCAAGGTTGCTGATAAAACCCATGGCAACGTCAGACAGGGCAACAGACAAATGCTGGTATTGACCCGTTTTATCACGTGCACGAACTGCCGCCAGCAGAGCGGTCGCGAGCGTTAAGCCCGCGATCCCGTCCCATGCCGGTAAAACGTGGTTGACTGGACCCTCAATATTTTCGGGCCCTGTGACAAAGGGAATTCCCAGTGCGGCATTGACCGTGTAGTCCACCGCTGGGGTGCGATCATAATGTCCGGTTAGATCGACCATAACCAGGTCACTTCGATGCTTTTTCAGTGAGTCAAACGAGAGCCAGTCAGGGCCGGTGAGGTTGGTTAGTAAAATTCCGCCATCAGATCCGTTGTCGGCCAGCATTCGATGCAGTAACGCCTGACCAGCAGGCTGCTTCAGGTCGATACAGATTGATTTTTTTGCACGATTAAGCCCCGACCAGTACAGGCTGCTGCCGTCGCGGGCGAGCGGCCAGCGGGTGGCGTCTATGCTGCCACCGGGCGGGTCAATACGTATTACTTCTGCGCCAAGATGTGCGAGTGTCAGACCTGCGAGCGGTGCTGCCACAAAGGCAGAAACCTCGACAATTGTTAACCCCGATAGTAGTGAGTAGGTCACGATTGATCGACTGTGGTTATTGACAGTCCCTGTCTGTTTTGATCGTCTTTATCGTGTTGAATCAAATTTATCAGGGGTCTTCATAAAAGATATAAGAAGTCGAGTAGTCACTGAATTCGAAATAGACTTTTTCTTCGCCTGAATCAACTTCACCATTGAGGTTCGAATCCAGTATGCCGTAGCCGAAGCGATAAGGTCGATCCACATCGCGAGCTGTACCGGTGGCAGTAGATAGCTTGTCTATTTTCATGAATCGTTTAACCAGTGTGTTGCCAGCATAGACTTCCAGCACTCCATCAGTGCCCGTCCAGTTCTGGACCGCACGACCCAGTTTATTTTGCGTCTCCTGGGTACAGGCGGCCAGGCCCGTAATCAAAAACAGGGTCATCGCGAAGTGTTTCATTGTTCAGTTCCTTAGTTATGTGGCAAATTGTTGTCGCTTATCAGGTCGACCCAAGGTTACCGGGTGATTTGCACCATCGCACCCGGCTTGCGATTTTCTGGATGGTATGGTGCTGCCAGCGGTTGGTTGTCTGCTTGGTGTAGAATGTGCGGCTGGAAGCGGTAACTATACCCGCCAACTATACCTGTTTGAGTCTATTGATGAAAAAATACGGAATTAAAATAAATCTCCCTGCCGGCGATACAATGTCTGCAGCGCATTTGCTGGGTGATAACTGGCAGTCTACTCGCTGGTTTGATTCAGAGGAGCAACGTGATCGTGCCCAGTCTGAAATGGAACGCCAGCCCCCATACTATCGAAAGGGTGACTCGCCGACGGTTATTTTGGAGAAGGTTGAAGAGGAGGGGTAGTGCCTCCAGCCGGGTCAAATCTGCGCCGGGTCAGGGTTTACCGGTATGCTTTTTAGGGTAGTCGTACCAGCGCAGCGTGCCGCAGTCCGGATAGATATCTTCCCAATCCTCAACATCGAGCTCCATGCACACCATAGCCAGAGTCGACATTTGCATATCTGCATCTTTACTCAGGTAGCTACAGGCTGACGACATGGCGGGATTGTGCCCGATTATCATGGCGATATCGGCATCGGCTGGTAGTTGTTTCATTTGGTTGATCAAATCGCGTGCCGGCACTTCATAGATGGAATCGGTGGTGGTCAGTAGTTTTTGGTCCAGAGCTAATTCGCGCATAAGTAGTTCAGCAGTTTGATGAGCGCGCTTAGCTGTGCTGGAAATAACCAGCTGAGGTAAAGGGCCATGTTCCAGTAATCGTTTTGCCATCACCGGCGCGTCATCGAAGCCTCGCTTGTTTAACGGGCGTTCGAAATCAGTTGCCGAATCGGTGTTCCAGCTGGATTTAGCGTGGCGTGTCAGGATGATTGTTTTCACTTAAATTTACGGCCGTTTATTTAATTGATGGGCTTGATTCGAGTAGGCAGCTTGACCGAATTTACGACTGCATCCGGGTGTCCCGCAATAGAGCGAGAACCGTCAGGGTTATTAGTCAGTGGGACCAGATCCTTTGGAATCAAAATGGTTTGTCCGACTTTAAGTGTGGCCGGGTTTGCAATGCGATTGAAATCCGCAATGCGCCGCCAGTTTTCTCGCTCACGTGTAACATCCGCTGCAATCAATACCAGGTTATCGCCGGTTTTGACTACGTACTGTACGGCACCGAGTTGGTTGCCATTGGCGGTTGCCGGATCCTCCTTCGCAGCACACGCAGTCAGTAGTCCGGCAGTCAGGAGCACCGGAATACACAGATGCTGTCTTTTTAGTCCTGTTTGCAAAATGGTCTCCCTTGGCATGAGGTGTTGCAGGTTTATCATTGCACGTGACGACTTATTTCGCCCAATTATCTCTTAATGGTACGACACGATTGAGTACCGGTCGTTCCGTGTCTGAGTCAGGATCTACGACGAAGTAACCCTGGCGTTCAAACTGGTAGCGGGTTTCTGGCGGGGCGCTGGCAATGGCAGCCTCAACCTGAGCATTTTGATGTATTGACAATGAATCCGGATTCAGCGCATCCATGAAGTCTTCTTCGGCCAGTGGGTCGGGGCGGTTAAACAATCTATCGTAGATTCGAACCTCTGATGCGACAGCCTCAGCTGCGCTGACCCAGTGAATTACCCCTTTAACTTTGCGGCCTTCCGGCTTCTTGCCAAGCGTATCGGGATCGTGACTGCAGCGAAGCTCGATAATATTACCGTCTTTATCTTTGATCACCTCATCACAGCGGATCACGTAACTGCTGCGCAGGCGAACTTCGCCTCCGGCAGTTAAACGTTTGAATTTAGGCGGTGGAGTCTCTTCGAAATCTGATCGTTCGATGTACAGCTCACGGCCAAAATTGATGGATCTTTGGCCTAGTTCGGGCTGGTTCGGGTGATTTGTGACCTGTAGCGGTTCAACTGTGCCCTCTGGCCATGTGGTGATCACCACTTTGACAGGATCAAGCACAGCCATACGTCTTTCCGCGTTATCGTTGAGCTCATCACGGATGCAATTTTCCAGCACCAGTAATTCAATGGTGGCCGCATTTTTTGTGATGCCGATACGTTTGCAAAATTCCTGAATTGAAGCTGGGGTGTAGCCGCGCCGACGCAGACCGGCAATCGTTGGCATTCTTGGATCGTCCCAGCCATTGACCTTGCCGGACTCCACCAGCTGAATCAGTTTACGTTTACTTAGCACCGTGTATTCAAGGTTCAAGGGACCGAATTCGGTCTGCTCTGGCTTTCCCTCTGGCTGGGTTTGCTCTAGCACCCAGTTGTAGAGTGGTCGATGATCTTCGAATTCGAGAGTGCACAGAGAGTGGGTGATCCCTTCGATAGCGTCAGATAAACAATGTGTGTAGTCGTAAAGGGGGTATATATTCCATTTATCTGCCGTGCGATAGTGGTGTGTTTTTTTAATTCGATAGATGGCTGGATCACGCAGATTGATATTACTTGAAGCCATATCAATTTTTAGTCGCAGCACATGCTCACCTTCGTCGTATTCACCGTTCTTCATACCTTCCAGCAGTTCCAGGTTTTGCTCAGGGCTTCTGTTACGGTAGGGGCTTTCCTTGCCGGGTTCGGTCAGAGATCCGCGATATTCGCGAATCTCTTCCGCACTTAGGCTATCGACGTAGGCCGCGCCCTTTTTCACCAGTGCGACGGCGTAGTCGTATAGCTGGTCGAAGTAGTCCGAGGCGTAGCAAAGTGACTTCCATTCAAACCCCAGCCAGCTGACATCGCGCCGGATTGCGGTCATGTACTCTTCGCTTTCTTTGTCCGGGTTGGTGTCGTCAAACCGCAGATTTGTCCAGCCTTTGAATTCCTCGGCGATACCGAAATTCAGGCAGATGGATTTCGCATGCCCGAGATGCAGGTAACCGTTTGGCTCAGGTGGAAAGCGGGTTGCCACCAAACTCTGGTGTTTGTTCGCCGCGACATCCTTTTCGATCATGTTACGGATGAAGTTTGTCGGGACTGAATCAGTTTCGCTGGTCATGTATCTTTTTTATTTGTCGATTGGGATTAAGTGTACGGTGGCTGCGTTATTTTGGCAGTTACAAAGTGTGTGAAAAAGAAATCATTTGCGTCAGGAGCAAATAAATAGTTTTATTAGTTTGAAGTCCGAGCCAAGGTGGACTAACATTACGGGTTCGGAGCTGGCGTAGCTCAGTTGGTAGAGCAGCTGATTTGTAATCAGCCGGTCGGCGGTTCGACTCCGTTCGCCAGCTCCAATTCTTTCCTTGTAGTTATCTCAAGTTTTAGGTGTCCCCTCATAAGACTTTGAAGCCGAGACAATGGGCCGAGTCAGGAGCATTGCGTCTTAATTTAACGGAATGTCGTTAGCGGTCTTTCCCGACTGGTACTGCTGTGACAGTGAATCGTACTGATGTGTAATGTTTGTCATCCGCGTGTTTAAAGCAACTACCTCTGGCGATTCTGCGGCGAGTTTTTTGATGCTATGGCAGGTCCAGAACTCATTGGTGTGACGGTATCCACCCGGGTCAACATTAAATACTTCTTTGAGTATTTTTAGATCGTGTGGAATTGCGAAAGCGTCGCGCGAGTCTTCATGTGAAAAAAAGTAGTAAAAATTATCAAATCCGGTCCAGGTGATTGCAGATAGACAGAGGCTGCAGGGTTCATGGGTGGACAGGAAAATTAACTCAGATGGCGTCAGTCTTTCCGCTTCCGGCATTTCGTAATAGCGCTTCAGAGTATGCATCTCGCCGTGCCACAACGGATTTTCAATCTCGTTATTGGTTTCCGCTAAAAAAGTGGTGAGGTCGCTTTTTCGAAGCAGTGCAGCACCGAATATTTTGTTGCCACGAGTAACGCCGTGCTTAGTGAGTGGCAGAATGTCATTTTCGATCGCTTCAAGTAGTCGATGCAGCAGTTGAGTTGTGGGGATTTCAGGTTGCATTGCTGATGCCAAAACAGGAGACATCACAGTGTAGCTTGCCACTGGACTAAAGCGAAATTGTTGTGATCTCAGATCAATTCTGCTGAAGTGAATTTATTGCAGTGTAGCCAGAGCTAACTAGCGTCTTGTTGCAGATAGTCTTGTAGGTAGGTGCGATAAGATTTCATTACATTTTCAACGTACCGTTCAGTTTCTGCATAGGGTGGAACACCATTAAATTTTTCAACTGTACCGGGGCCTGCATTGTATGCCGCCAGTGCCAGTGCCAGGTTGTTGTTGTAGCGATTGATCAATTCACTTAAATATTTAATGCCCCCGCGAAGGTTTTGTTCGGCATTGAACGCGTCGTCAACACCGAGCGATCGCGCGGTTGGTGGCATCAATTGCATCAATCCCTGAGCGCCCGCGCGTGAGACTGCCATTTTATCAAAGCAGGATTCGTTTCTAACCACTGCCTTGACGAGCTTTGAATCAACT
The DNA here is from genome assembly GCA_964574535.1 of uncultured Granulosicoccaceae bacterium. Lineage (GTDB taxonomy): Bacteria > Pseudomonadota > Gammaproteobacteria > Granulosicoccales > Granulosicoccaceae. Next base: position 12,210 of record CAZNOB010000004.1, read on the forward strand.
TTGAATTCTCGTGAGAATTTCTGAATGGTAGAATCATAACTGACCGCGCGATGATTCAGCTTTTCATTAGTCATCCCGCGACAACTTGAGGTTGCTGTTGAGCGACCCTTTACTGCAACCAACTGGAAACGAGTGCTGTCTTGCGATGCCGGGGCCACGTTGCTATACCACACCGTGCCATCAGCCTCTTTATAGACATAGGTTTTGTCGGCATTGGTGGCTTGACTGGCGACACACACAAACATCATGCACGCAGCTTTTATCCATAGCTGAAATTTCAATGAAGCACTCCGCTTAAGTCTCTGAATATCTTGACTATCGGCGAACAATCGAGAGAACTTTACACTTTCGATTTATTCATATCCAACTCGTCAAACAGGTGACAAACGATGGCAACAGGTGTCAGTAGCCCGGCAAAATTATGTGCCGAAGTTATCGAAGAAGAAATCAGGCGCCGGCATTCTGTCAGAGTAAATACCACTGTGTTGGAGACAGTTAAATCTACCAATAGCTGGTTGATGGCCCGCTGCGAAAAGATCCCGGATGCTGAATTAGCCCAAACCGACCTATGGCTATGTGCGACTGAACATCAGACTGCGGGTCGTGGCCGACGGGGAAAAGTGTGGCACTCGCCGTGGGGTGGAGTCACATTTTCAATTGGTTTTACCGTTCCCGTAGCGCCTTCCGAGGTCGGTGGTATGTCTTTGCTTACTGGTGCAGCGGTGTGTGACTGTCTGCGCCAATGGTCGGTAAATCAGGCGATGATTAAATGGCCCAATGATATTCTGATTGGTGATGCGAAATTGGTTGGTATATTGGTTGAAATCGCAGCTCACGGGCAATCGACAACCAGATTGATTGTGGGTATCGGGGTCAATTACCGGCGTGGAGCAGAGCAAAAGGAAATCGATCAGGCCAGTACCGATCTACACGATCAGTGCGGGGGGACACCGCCGGATCGATCAGTTCTGATTGGCCATCTTGCTGCTGAGGTTTACCAGCGGTGTTGTAGTGGTAATGTCCAGATAAGTATGGCGAACTTATCAGCTGAGTGGCCTCATTACGATGCGTTTGCGGACACAATGGTTGAGTTAAAATCCGGGTCTTCGCCAGGCGTGCAGGGGCAGGCTAGGGGCATAGACAGCCAGGGTCGGCTGTTGTTGCGCACCGCCGAAGGCATGATGCAAATATCATCCGGCGAGGTGAGTGTCAGACGCCAGCGATAAAGGGGTAATTAGCGACTGCCTCAAAATTGTGTATCAATGCCCAAATAGTCGTGTTTACTTGTCATAGTTGGCAATATTTGCTTTGAATGGCAGGTATCTTATGGGATTGCGAGACGGGTAGGACACGAAAGTTTTCAGCGCTGCCTCCGTCGTTTTATGAATCAGTAGTGTATACTTGGCGTCATGACGGGAATGCCGCTCCTGAGAGAATCAATGATGTGTAATTCAAAGAGTGAAAAGATGATCAGGCTCACACAATTACCTAAAGTAGCGTTGTTGCTGGCGGTGGTTGCACTAACCGCCTGTAGCAACGGTGGTTCAAACACTGAAAATCGGACCGAAAATACTTTGCCCTCGTTTCAGCTGAGTGACGGTGATGTGCTTGGCAATGGCAATAATGTGGTTCGTATTCCTGCCAGTGATGATACCGGGATTGCCAGTGTAAACGCGCAGCTGGTACGCCAGGGGCGGTTGGAAGAATGCAGTGCGGAACAGAATTTTTCGCTGGTGGCCAATTCCCTGTTTGAGGCCTGTCTGTCCGATCAGCCAACATGTTCAGTGGATTTCATCCCCGGAATAAATGAGGTCACTGTCTTCCCGCCTCCACTCTACGCTCCGATCGGGCTGGAGTATGATTTGGCACTGGTCGATCGGGACGGATCAGCGACAGACCCGGTGCGTGCAGTTTTTTGTTTTGGCGTTGGTCCAAATGAGCCTCCAACTCCGGCGGCTGATACATTTCAGCTTGTTTTTCCCGGGTTTGTACAACGAAACGGTGTTAACTACAACGATCGTTGTGAAAAAGCCGATGGTGCGGACGGTGTGTTAGCGAATGATGACGACGATGAGCATATCACTAACACTTGTTTGACCGCCGAGCTGGTCGATCTTCCTCAGTTTGCGTCAAATCTGTCTACGTTCAGACAGAGCTTCAGGGCAAATGGGGGGTTTCGATATGAAGGCCTTGGGAACGCGCCGCCATCCACGATTGACAGTTTTACCTACCGTGTGAGCGACGGAGTGAATCCACCCAGCGAGCCCATTAGAGTTGAAATAATATTCTCCGGAGAAAATTCTCCGCCAGTTGCGGTAAACGACACTTTTGAAATAACCGAAGACACGCCGTCTCAGGAGTTAAATGTACTCGTTAACGATTCAGATCCGGACGCACTGCCATTGTCGGTGACGGCTGTTTTCAACGGCCCGGCTAACGGCGTGGCGAATATACGGAATGGATTATTTATTGACTACACACCGAATTCGAATTTCAGTGGGCAAGACCAGTTTAACTATACCGTTACGGATTCTGGTGGCTTGACGGCGACTGCTACGGTTGTATTAGAAGTTAGCGGTGTTAATGATCCGCCAGTTGCACAGAATGATGCGGTAACAACTCCTGAGAACATAGAAATAGAAATAAATGTATTGGCTAATGATAGTGATCCTGAGGACGATCCGCTGACCATTAGTTCGGTGGCCAACCCGGTTAACGGCTCTGCTGTTAACAGTGGTGGGGGTATTATTATTTATACGCCAAACACAAATTTTTTCGGGTCTGATGCGTTTGAATACACAGTAAGTGATGGTAATGGTGGTAGTGATACTGCAACAGCAGTGATTAATGTCACTTTTGTAAATGTAGCACCGGTAGCCAACAGTGACACTTTATCAATTGATGAAGGAAGTACAGGTACTCTGGATGTTGTTGCAAATGATACTGATGAGGATGGTGATGCATTGGTTGTCACCGGTGTTGAACAGCCTGCTAACGGAACTGCTGAAGTAATATCTGATAATCAAGTCAGGTATACCCCTGATGAAAATTTCAATGGTACTGATACTTTCAGTTATACCATTAGTGATGACACCGTAGAGTCGAGCGCGCAAGTTGTAGTCACTGTCGGGTCGGTGAATGATATACCAGTTGCCGTTGATGATACGGCCGGCACCAATGAAAACACGGCCATAACCATTGATGTAACTTCTAATGACAGTGATACGGATGAAGATGCTGTGACAGTCACGGCCACTACCCAGCCGGCAAATGGTACGGTCGCAATTACTGGCGATAGTTTGGGGGTTATCTACACACCCGATCCGTCATTCAGTGGCACGGATACGTTCGTGTATACCATCGGTGACGGTAATGGGGGCTCTGATTCTGCTTCTGTCACTGTGACTGTTTCGGATACTAATGGTCCGCCAGTTGCCAACAATGACACAGCCACTACCTCGGAAGGTAGCGCGGTTACCATTGATGTATTGGATAATGATACCGATCCTGACGGCGATGAATTGTCGCTTAGTATTGTTGAAAATGCTTCCAACGGTTCCGCAGTGGTGAGCAATGGTGCGATTGTATATACGCCTGAAGCAGACTTCGATGGCAGCGACTCTTTTACCTATCAGGTCGAAGATATTGATGGCGTCACCGCGACTGCCCAAGTGACAGTGATTGTGTCTAATGTCAATTTTGCACCCAATGCCGTTGATGACAGCGCGGGTGTAAATGAGAACGGTTCGGTTACCATTGATGTGCTGGGTAATGATACTGACGACGATGGCGATACGCTGTCAATTACATCAGTCGGGACGCCCTCCAGCGGAACAGCGATAATGCAGTCAGGCTCTATTGTTTACACGCCTTCTACTGACTTTGAAGGGCAGGATCAATTTAGTTACTCGATTTCAGATGGCGAGGGCGGGGTGGATACCGCCGAGGTTACCGTTACTGTCAGTAATGTGAACCAGCCTCCGCTAGCTGTCGCAGACGTTCTTTCCAATGAACAGGATGACGCAGTAAGTATTTCCGTGCTGGCCAATGACAGTGATCCGGACGGTGACACGATATCCGTTCAAAGTGTCACTGAGCCAACAAACGGTGTGGCGGTCATATCGCCTGATTCCCAACGGGTTGTTTATCAACCTGCGAGTGGCTTCGCAGGAGTGGATAGTTTTTCTTATACAATCAGTGATAGCAACGGTGCGACTGCGACTGCGACTGTGACTGTGACTGTGGTAGCGCTTAATGTGGCTCCTGTCGCGAATCCTGATTCGGCGGTCACTGCTGAGAACACCGCGGTGACTATTGATGTCACCAATAATGACACTGATGAAAACGGCGATACCCCGGTACTTGCGACTGTCAGCCAGCCTGATAACGGAACTGCAACAATAAATAACGGTGTAGTGATTTACACCCCGCAAGCCAATTTCTCTGGCACTGATTCGTTTACCTATACGATCAATGATGGTAATTCTGCCGAGGCGATCGGTTCTGTCACCGTTACCGTCACAGACACGAATACCGCTCCGGTTGCGCAAGCCGACACGGCAACAACACCGCAAGGTACTCCGCTGGTCATTGATGTACTGGATAATGATGAAGATGTAGACGGTGATTCACTCGATATTACTGTCACTACGCAACCAGGTGATGGCTCGGCGGTAGTTAGCGGTGGACAAATTACCTATACGCCGGATGCGGACTTTAGTGGAGTTGATACCTTTGTCTACAGCATTGACGATGATAATGGAGGGACGGATACGGCCACAGTGACGATCGAGGTGGTAGCGGCTCCACCGGTGAATCAGCCTCCCGAGGCAGTGTCAGACACAGCAGTGACAAACGAGGATGCTGCGGTACAAATAGCCGTATTAAGCAATGATACAGACGATGACGGCGACCCACTGACGGTAGCGATAGAGGACGACCCGACGAATGGCACGGCGATTACGGACGGAACAGTAGTCACTTATATCCCGAATAACGGTTTTTCCGGAAACGATAGCTTTATCTACAGCATTGACGATGATAATGGAGGGACGGATACGGCCACAGTGACGATCGAGGTGGTAGCGGCTCCACCGGTGAATCAGCCTCCCGAGGCAGTGTCAGACACAGCAGTGACAAACGAGGATGCTGCGGTACAAATAGCCGTATTAAGCAATGATACAGACGATGACGGCGACCCACTGACGGTAGCGATAGAGGACGACCCGACGAATGGCACGGCGATTACGGACGGAACAGTAGTCACTTATACCCCGAATAGCGGTTTTTCCGGAAACGATAGCTTTATCTACAGCATTGACGATAATAATGGAGGGACGGATATGGCCACGGTGGCGATCGAAGTGGTAGCGGCTCCACCGGTGAATCAGCCTCCTCAGGCGTTGGCTGACACAGCAGAGACAAACGAGGATGTTGCGGTGCAAATAGCCGTATTAAGCAATGACACAGATGATGACGGCGACCCACTGACAGTAGCGATAGAGGACGACCCGACGAACGGTACGGCGAGTACGGACGGAACAGTAGTCACTTATACCCCGAATAGCGGTTTTTCCGGAAACGATAGCTTTATCTACAGCATTGACGATAATAATGGAGGGACGGATATGG
>CAZNOB010000004.1:17940-30743 GCA_964574535.1 uncultured Granulosicoccaceae bacterium
GCACGGCGATTACGGACGGAACAGTAGTCACTTATACCCCGAATAGCGGTTTTTCGGGAAGCGATAGCTTTACCTATCTGATCAATGATGGCAATGGTGGCACAGATACGGGCGAAGTTACTGTCACTGTTAACCCAGCTGGCACCGCTTGATTGAGTCAATCTGGCTGTTTGCTATCAGTTAAATGTCATGAATTGATTCTCTAATCTGCGCAGAAAATGATTTTCGGCCCATAAATTATGAGCTTCGACCGCAATGTTGCTGGATAATTGCTACTATCCTCAATGGAAACAATGTGTTTTGTTCGGTTAAAATTAACCGCATCGTGCAGTCGTCAGAACCTCTGTTGAATGAACTCTTTTGTTGATTAAACTGCGCGTACCCCCTCTATCCCTTATCACGGTACAAACTCATGTACGAAGCGTTCTACGGACTTAATGAAAAGCCGTTTCTGATGCGGCCAGATGCGCAGTATCTGTATCTAAGTAAAGGGCATCAGGCGGCTTTGTCCATGCTTGAATATGTATTCATGAGCCAGTCAGGCTTTGCAGTAATCACCGGCGAAATTGGTTCTGGAAAAACCAGTCTGGTCCGCAAGCTTTTACAAATGGATGACAGTTCATTGACAGTGGGTCTGGTGAACAATTCTGCTGTAGAGTCTTATGAGGAGTTATTGCAATGGATGCTGCTTGCTTATGGCCTTGATCCGGAGGAAGACAATAAGGTCAGACTTTATAAAGCGTTGAGTGATTTTCTAATGCAGCAGCACAATGCTGGAAAACGGCCGATATTAATTATCGATGAAGCTCATAATCTCAGTGCAGGGATTATTGAACAACTCAGAATGCTGTCGAATCTGAATGCTGACAAATTTGATTTAATTCAGCTGGTTTTGGTGGGGCAATCCGGGTTGCGTGAGACACTGAATGATCCGACATTGCTGCCTTTTGTGCATCGAATAGCGGTCGACTGTCATCTGGAGCCGCTTGATTTAGATGAAACCAGAGCCTATATCCGACATCGTTTGTCCATAGCCGGTGCACAGCATGAAATATTTAGTACTGCTGCAATACCGTCAATTTGGGAGGCCAGCGGTGGAATTCCCCGGATCATAAACTTGTTGTGTGATACATCGCTGCTGTTTGGTTTCGCAGAACAGTTGACAGTGATTGGTGACGACTTAATTCAGGATGTGATTAACGACAAGCGTCAAAGCCTGTCTCCGATAGCGGGCTAGCTCTGACGACAGACAGTTTCACCTTGACGCTTATGTGCTTACAGATATTTGTAAGCGAAAAACACTTGTGGAAAAAATATCCACTGAAATACCCTTAACCTTAAATACTTCGGGTTAGGGCTGTAGTGCGATATTAAATTCAATCAGGTTAAAGCCCCTGACAGCAATGATCACCAGGGTTAAAAAAGCTGCCCAGCCCAGAAAATCCATTCGCTCCCTGCGTTCAACCAGCAGCAGTTCAGAAGCGTATAAAATTATCGCCAGCACTACGATGAAGATGTTGACGTTGAAACTGCCGAACAACAGAGGGCTCTTTGCGAATAATAATGCCCCCAGAATCAGAAACAGTAACAAGTAATCAAACGACGTAATCTTGAACTCTTCCTTGCGTCGGCCCGGTGAAAACCTGATTGCCAGAAATATTGCAGCACACACGGCAATATAGAAAATAATTTCGAGTCCAACCGCCCATGGATTCAACCAGGTCACTCTGTCAATGGTTGACAGGTAAATTACAAATACCACTGTGATATAGATGATGCCGCGTCGGGCATTTACCCGAAATGGATAGATATTGAACCCTTGCAGAGCGAGCAGAATCGCGAGGAAAGCGGCGACAAGACCAAAGTCACGTGGAACATCATTGATCCAGATAGACAATGCGATTAGAAAGCCTGGTATTGCGATTTCCAGGAATCGTCTGGATCCGTGCATTAAAACCTGATTTCTTTCGATTGCATCGAGACTGGTTGATAAAATCGAGAAAATACGAGTCTGACCCGGCCGCCATTCAGTGCGTTCTGCCAGATTCAGAAAAAAGTATGTAGTGCCGCAAACTGCCAGATAAAGACCGGTAATTAACCAATCGCTGGTGTGTGCCAGCCAGATGCCGCAGCACACCAGGAATGTGTGCACGGTATAAATAATCACCACTGACTCTTTATGCGCGAAGCCAACTCCAAGGAGACGGTGATGCATATGATTGCTGGTAGCGCGGAAAATATTTGAGCCAGACATGGCGCGTTTTTTCAGCACAATCAGGATATCGACCACGGGTAAGCCCAGTAGTAAAAGAACGACTGATTTGCTGAGTGTACTATCGGAGTGCTGTGTCAGCAGTATGGCCAGAAAACCAACTGTGAAGCCCAGGAACTGACTTCCGCCATCGCCCATAAAAACCATTGCCGGGTGGGTGTTGTAACGCAGGAAGCCCACTAATCCACCAATTGCAGCTAATGCCAGAATAATGGTTAGTTCGCTGCCCGGTGAAAGCCAGGCAAGTAGCGCCAGCGCGCCTAGTGAGATCAGAGCCTCCCCACCGGCCAGTCCATCCAGTCCATCCGAGTGGTTGATCGCATTGATTACCCCGATCATCGCAATCAAAGAAAAGGCCTGAGCAAACCATTTTGGAAATTCAAAACCGCCAAAAAACGGAAATTCAGTGACATAGAGTCCGCCCCAATAGACCATGGGTATTACAGCCAGAAACTGACCGATGAATTTGGGGTAGTGCCCCATCTCCTGCTTATCATCCATGGCACCAAAGATCAGCAATACAATACTGCCGAACAAATAGCAGATAACCGGTGTGTCAATTTCGGTCAGGGTAACGACCGGAATCAGCGCACCTACGATGATGCCCCAGCCGCCAACTCTGGCGATAGGATTTGAATGGACCTTGCGGCTATCGTCGGGCATGTCCATCATGCCCAGTTTAGGGGCAAGCCGAACCATGATCGGTATGACAGCGAGGCTGATCATCGTAGCTGCTGCGATTAGAAACAAATAATTCATGCGGGCTTCAAGCCCGCCCGGGCGTGCGTTGGGTAACTTCTGGTTTCAACATAAGAGCAACTTTTTGATGGATAGGGTAACAAGCGCAGCACAATAACTAAGGAAGCAGGCAGACGTCCAGATTCTAGCATTGTGTCTTCCAGCCCGTTTTGTAGTTTTCGCGATGTAATGCTGCAGATGGAAATTCACAGCAATCTAACTGCCATTTCGTTCTATTTTGTAATCTTTACCGCTAAAAGTGATAGTTCCGTTCAAATATCGCGCTTTGAGGGGGAAAATATCCGCATCTGAGCTCCGATGATTTGTGGGGCTTGAGGCAGGTATTTCAATGGTCGTGCCAGTATTTTCCTTATCCAGGCGAAAATTTGCTAATTGTTCGTAGGCGGTCTCTATTGGTAAATAGCGATCGCTGCGTTCACGCAGCTCTGGTAATCCGTTTAAAATACCTTCAAGGTACTTGCCATAGCCTTCGGCAGAAAAGGATTCAGCCACAACAACAACCGGCATGCGGCCAAATTCATTTAGCGGTTTTACCGGGAGTTCCTTTTCGAGCAAAATTTCCCGTGCCGCGTTGTATTCGCCAATGGTTACTGTCTCGAATCGATTGTCTGCAAAAACAATCGCTGCGGTACGTTGCTGATAGGCAGAGTAGACTCCGTATCCAAGCGCTAAAAACTGGACTGTAGCAATGACGGTCATATCGAATGCCAGCGATTTTTTCCAGGGACGATAAAGTATCAGCGTCAATGCCGGGCCAAGTATCAAATCAATCGGGGCGATTAACTTAAGACCTTGCCAGCCACCGTCCATAAAAAACAAATCGCCTGGAAACCAGACGCGCATCATCAGTGCAATAAGGATCAGCAAAATTATCAAACTGATTGAAAAATGAATTGCGAACGCTTGTTTTAATGACGGAAGTTTCAATTTTACCCCTCCTTTGTGACGGCTAAACAGGATAGTTTTATCCCGTTGTGTTGGTGAATTCCAAGGGCAGATTGCAAATTACAATCCAACATTTCAGGCAGAGGGAGTAAAGTCAGGTTAAAAATTGTTGCCGGTAGTCTGAGCAGTAGCATTCTGCGTAACGAGACCGTGCCGAGTCGACGGCGATCTACCGATCATTTGAGTGCGTAGTCATGTTTACGTCGCGAAGATGATGGTTAAAGCGCAATATCGGGGGTGTTCGACGGCAAGTATTTGGCTGTTGATGCTACAACAGTAAAAATTCCAATAGTGCTTTTTGTGCATGCAATCTGTTGCCAGCTTCTTGCCACACAACACTTCGAGCCCCGTCAATAACTTCTGCGGTAACTTCTTCACCTCGATGCGCGGGAAGGCAATGCATAAAAATAGCGTCTGGTGAGCTTAGGTTTAGTAAATCGCTTGTGACCTGAAATGGCTTCAGCAGTCTATGGCGTTCCTTCGCTTCCTGTTCCTCACCCATGCTTGCCCAGACATCAGTGATCACGGCATCGGCGTTCTCGCAGGCGGCTTCCGCGTTGTCGCAAAGCTCAACATGCGAACCGCTGTTCTCGATCAGTGCCGAATCCGGGGCGAAACGCGCAGGGCAGGCAACAATCAGAGTGAAGTCCAATAGTCTGGCGGTGTTGATAAAAGAATTACACATGTTGTTGCCAGCGCCTAGCCAGGCAACACGTGCGCCCCTGATATCACCGCGTAACTCAAAGAAAGTCTGCATGTCAGCCAATAGCTGACAAGGGTGTAGTAAATCAGTCAGTCCATTGATTACAGGAATACTTGAAACACTGGCAAATGCTTCGATGGTGCTGTGCTGGTGGGTTCGAAGCATGGCAATGTCAACCATCTCGGACAGCACTTTTGAAGTGTCTGTTATCGGTTCTCCGCGACCAAGTTGCGAATCTGCCGGTGATAAATTAATTGCGTGTCCTCCCAGTTGAGCCATGCCGGCTTCAAAGGAAGTACGGGTTCGAGTGGATGCTTTTTCGAAAATCATCGCCAGCGTTTTATTTTGTAGCGTGTTGCGGATCTCACCGGTTTGCCAACTGGATTTAAGTTGTATCGCGGCGTTGATTAGTTGTCGAAATTCCGACGCGCTAACATCCGTTTCCGAAATAAAGTGTCGCAATGATTTTTTTTCTATGGTTTTAAGGGACGCAGTCATGATTATGCGGTTACAGGTTGTTGGCAAAGCTCGGTGATTGAATCAGACACGCGTCTGGCAATCTCGTCGATTTCAACATCGCTGGCGTTGTACGGCGGTAACAATCTGACTACATTGCCTGCAGTGACATTAAAAATCACCTTCTTTTCCAGGCCGATTTTTACCAGACTACTGCAATCCGCATCCAAAACTACAGCTGCCATCATTCCCCGGCCACGTATTTCCTGTACTTCTGGCCGGTTGTGTAGAGCACTTTTAAGTTGATCCAGTAATCGGGCTCCACCCCTGGCAGCGCGCTCTGGCAAACGTTCTTGTTCCATTACTTCCAGAACCGCCAATGCCACTCTGCTGGAGAATGGGTTGCCACCAAAAGTACTGCCATGGTGGCCCGGTTGTATTAGAGTTGCAGCCAGACCTTGAGTCAGGCACGCGCCAATTGGCACGCCATTGCCAAGCGCTTTTGCGCTGGTAATCACATCCGGCATTACCCCCTGACCGATACTGGCAAACCAGTGGCCGGTGCGACCAACACCTGTCTGTATTTCATCGCACACCATGAGCCAGTTTTGCTGATCGCAGATTTGCCGAATGGAAGCAAGATAGTTTTCATGTGGTATTTCAATTCCCCCCTCCCCCAAAATAGGTTCAACCATGACAGCGACGATATCCTTATGGTCGTGTGCCGCCTGTTCTATGGCGGGTATATCATTGTAGGGTAAATGCACAAAGCTCTGCACCAGTGGTGCAAAACCGTGGTGGACTTTATCGTTCCCGGTTGCACTGAGGGTAGCCATCGTGCGGCCGTGAAAACTGCCGTCGAAGGTAATAACTTTTGGTTGTGCAATATTTTTTGTTTGTGCAAAGAGCCGAGTAAGTTTTATCGCCGCTTCATTTGCTTCTGCCCCTGAATTACCGAAAAAAACAGCTTCCATTCCGGTTAAATCACACAGCTTCCGAGCCAGATTGTGTTGATTTTCTATCGCAAACAGATTCGATGTGTGAAGCAATGTATTCGCTTGTTGTGTGATTGCTTCGGTAATCGCCGGATGGCAATGTCCCAGGGCACACACGGCGATACCACCGAGGGCATCCAGATATTCGTGCCCGGCTGAATCCCACAGGCGAGAGCCTTCGCCGCGCACAAACGAGACCGGTAATCGGCTGTACGAGTTAATAAGTGGGGAAGGGCTGGGCAATGCCATTGTACTGTCCTTGAGTTGAGCGCCATTGCTGCAGGCGTATCGGACGATGTAGGTTAAGAAACTCGCGGAGCGTTGTAAACAAAACCCGCGAAAATAAGGTAGGAAATTGTCTCAATGCATCCCCTGACGGAGCTCAAAGCGATTAAGCTCACTCAAATCTTTAAAATTTGCGGTGGTTTATAGGAATGACCCTGACCGTTTCACGGTGATCACAACTCTTGAAACGGGTCATCTAAACCCCAGATTTTATGCGATAATAATGACATTGCGGCGCACAAAGGCCGTTTCCCTGCAATATAAAATTTGAGTGAAATCAGTATGGACGTCAACGATCGAATCAAAGATCACATTGAAACTAACCCCGTGGTACTTTTTATGAAGGGTACCCCCCAAATGCCAATGTGTGGCTTTTCGAGTCGTACCAGCGAAGCGCTAAAACAGTGCGGGCGCGAATTTGCTTATGTAAATGTCATCCTCGACTCTGAAATACGAGAATCACTTCCCTCCTATTCAGACTGGCCGACATTCCCACAGCTATACGTTAAGGGTGAACTGGTTGGTGGATGCGATATCGTTATGGAGTTACACGAATCCGGTGAATTATCAAAAATGATCGAAGAAGCCTCAGTCTGAATTGCTGCGGCGGCCGATTGATCAGTGATAAATAGTCCTTAATCTATAGTCGATTGAGGGCTTCCCACCGATTGATAATCTTGCAAAACAGTCTGGCGGTCATTTCTGTATCGTAGACAGCTGAATGGGCTTCTGACTGATTCCAGGGAAGTTCGGCAGTTTGTGCAGAACGCGCCAGCACTGTTTGTCCATAGGCCAGCCCACAAAGACTAACCGTGTCGAAATTGCTAAAGGGGTGAAACGGGTTGCGTTTTATGCCCGTGCGTTCTACACAGGCGTTTAAAAAACTCAAATCAAAAAATGCATTGTGCCCAACCAGAATGGCTCTGGTGCATCCGGCAGCTTTCACTGCGCGTCTAATCGGGGTAAACATATACCCCAACGCATCCTGTTCGCTACGTGCAGCGCGAAGTGGATGGTAAGGGTCAATGCCATTTACCTCCATGGATTTCGGATCCATATTAGCGCCTTCAAATGGAATCACATGGGTGCTGATGACAGGCTCCGGGAACAGATTTCCGTCTGAATCCATGCTGATAATACAAGCTGCAACCTCGAGCAACGCATCTGTATTGGCATTGAACCCACCGGTCTCTACGTCAACCACTATTGGTAAAAAGCCGCGGAAGCGGATATTCAACGGTGTGTGTCCGCCGGCCTGATAAATCTGGTCAGTCATGGATTTACCATCGTGTGAGGTGTGGGGTCAAAATCAAAGGGTCGACAGTTATATTAGGGTGGGAATAGTAGCACTGTTAGGAGCTGTAGAGTTGAACTTGTCCGGCATTATGATTTTCGATTGGCACCTCGATCATTCATGTTGCTTGTCGTGACAGGTAATTTGTTGCACTCTCGCCAGTGAGGGAATTGTCTGCAGAAACCCGACCTGCTTACCGTTATAGTGGGCGCTGAATTTGATAATAAGTCGGCAATCAGTCCCGGGAATAGCATGTGGCGCAATTAATTCAAAAATATCTGCAGCTGGTCCTGCTTCGAATAACTCCTCAGGAGCTACCCGGGCAGCCGATTGCTCTCTGGATTAGTGTTGCCGCGGCGTTTATTGCCAGCCTTGCCGGGTTATTGTTCGCTTACCGCTTTGGTGATGCGGTCTTAAGAAGTGTGTTGGCGATTCTTGTACCGGGTGTTTTGGTGTATGCGATGTTAGGCGTAAAAAACCTGCAAAGCCGATTTGTCCAGTCATACAGTGCACTGTGTGGTTCCGCTGCGGTGATCTATATTATTGCGTTGCCATTATTACCGGCGTTTTTCTCTGCAGCGGCCGATTCATCGTCTGGAAAGCTGATCATCTTTATTGTGTTATTGCTTGATATCTGGACGCTTCTTATTACTGCACATATTTTTAAACATGCCTTTGAAGTCGGTTTCGCGAGTGCGATTAGCCTTGCAGTGGTGATGATGATTGTCACGTTACTGACCATTGAAACCCTTGCACCCACCCCGCAGGTAGAGCACTCGGCCCCCACCGCAGATACCCAAAATGTGCAGATGGCGATGATGATCTGGCGTGGCCTGTACCGTAGTGGCTAGTGCTTTCCTCCGCGGATCAGGGTGTGTCACACTTTCACCAGTGTCGCTGATGAAAACTCCTCTCTTCGTAATTTGTTGAGAATTCATCTGCCTCTAAACTAGGTCGCTGTAGCGTCGTTTTATAAGTCGCGAGAATTCGATCATTTGGGGCGCATTTTTATACGCTGGCAACAAAATTATGAGTTGCCCGGGTGATTGCCACCTTGTGGTGTTTGTTAATCGCTTCGTCAAGTAATTTTAATTGAATCATTATTTATTGCGTGAGTTTGGTTGTTTTGCAGCCGAATCACAGTGAGAACTGTTCTGTATATACACATCACAGGAGTTTGCGGCACTTTTATGGGTGGGGTGGCGCAACTGGCACGCAGTCTCGGTTTTGAAGTAACCGGCTCCGACGCCAATGTTTACCCCCCAATGGATGCTCAGCTAAAGGCGGCTGGCATTGAGTTGATGGAAGGGTACTCCGCCGCTAATTTAAGTCGTGAGCCTGATCTGGTTATTATCGGAAATGCCTTGTCACGCGGAAATGAAGAGGTAGAGTTTATTCTGAAGCGTGGGTTCAAGTACACCTCGGGTGCTCAGTGGCTGAGCGACTATTTTTTACAAGGGCGCTGGGTTGTTGCTGTCGCTGGAACTCATGGTAAAACCACCACCTCTAGCATGATCGCATGGATTCTTGAGCACGCCGGCTTGTCTCCGGGGTTTCTTATCGGTGGTGTCCCTGGAAATTTCGGGTGTTCAGCGCGCGCGGGCGAGCCTCCCTTCTTTGTGGTCGAAGCAGACGAATACGACACGGCATTTTTTGATAAACGATCAAAATTTGTTCATTACCGGCCTCGCACTGCAGTGCTGAATAATCTGGAGTTTGATCATGCAGATATCTTCGATGATCTGGCCGCGATTAAAAGGCAGTTTCATCATTTTGTCAGAACGATCCCGGGTAATGGCAAGGTCATCACCAATCAACTGGATTCGAATCTCGCCGAGGTGCTCGAGATGGGCTGCTGGAGCGAATTGGAGACATTTGGGCCGCAGGCGGAGGCATGCAAATCTCATTGGTGTTACCGGCAAAATCCCAATGAGGTTATCACCCCTGACGGAGTCTGCTTACCGCTTGGGCATGCCGAACAACGGCCTTTGCAGGGGGCTCACAACCTTTCTAATGCAGTGGCGGCCATCGCAGCCGCCCGCCATGCCGGAGTGCCTATAGCAGTATCAATTGAGGCGATAAAGCAATTTAAGGGTGTGAAGCGTCGCCTGGAGTTGCTCGATACTGTTAACGGGATTGAAGTGTATGATGATTTTGCACACCACCCGACCGAGATTGAAGCCACGCTTTTGGCGTTAAAGCCCGGACTGTTGCCCGGCGGCCGTTTATTTGCGCTGCTTGATTTCCGGTCCAATAGTATGGTGGCTGGCACACATCTTGAGAGCTTAAGCTCCGCGCTGGAGCTGGCGGATAGTGCGCTGCTTCACAATGCACAGCCTGAAAAGCTCGATTTAACAGACCTCTGTCGGAAAGTCAGTCAGTCAGCGCTGGTTTTTAACACGACAAAAATGATGGTTAAGCATCTAAAAGGGCAGGTAAAACCGGGTGATATCGTGGTTTGCATGTCAAATGGGTCATTTGCAGGCATATGTAGCCAAATATTGACTATGCTTAATGAATAACTGGATCAGTCTCTAATAGGCTGCTCTAAACACGGTGTCGAAAGACAAATTCTCCTTGCGATAGAAGATGAAAGAAGAAATGGGGAAAGAACAAACCTCCGCGGTTAAATTAGAATTCGATGTTCCTGCCAAAGTGGGCAAGTATCAATTGCTCGAACGGATTGGCAGTGGAACATGCGGGATTGTCTATCGTGCCTACGATGCAATTCTGTCACGTGACGTCGCTCTGAAAGTGTCGAAAGTAGGCACTCTGGACCAGCGTACTGGCAAGGTGCCCGGTGCTCAGAAGGCGTTCATTACCGAAACATTGTCGGCAGGGCGACTGTCACACCCGAATATCGTCACGGTATACGATGCTGGTGTTGATGGTCCACTGAACTACATTGCGATGGAGTATGTAGAAGGCACTTCGCTCAAAACTTATGGCCGCGGTAAAACACAGCTTCCCGCATACCGGGTGGTGAATTTAATTGCCAAAGTCTGCGACGCGATCGATTTCTCTCACAAAATGGGAATTGTTCATCGGGACATTAAACCTGCCAACATTATGGTCGCAAATGATGGATCGGTGAAACTTCTGGATTTCGGGATTGCGGTCAGCACTTCGGCCGAAGATATTAATTCCCGTCAGGCGCTTGGTACCCCAAATTACATGTCACCTGAACAGGTGGTCGGAAAAGATCTTGGGCCACGCAGTGATATCTATTCGCTGGGGGCCGTAATGTTCGAATTGCTGACTGGCCAGCAACTTTTCAAAGCTGAAAAAGTGAAAGAGCTTTTCAGAGCCGTGATTAAGGACATGGCGCCACCGTTGCGATCTATTCGTTCGGACTTGCCTAAAGAGCTTGAGCTGGCTGTAGCGCGTTGTCTGGCGAAAAACCCGCGTCAGCGATATGCAAGTGGCGCAGAGATGGCCGCTGCACTTCGTAAAGTGGCAGACAACATGGCACCGCCGGATTTACTGACACCTGAACTGCAAAGCTGGATGGCGGTAATTCCACAGCTTAAGTTTTTCCAGGGGTTCAGTGCCCGTAAGGTCGTGCAATTTACGTCCATATGCTCCATTGCACGTTATGAAGCAGGATCAACCATCCTCAGCCGCGATACCCTGGATAACCACCTGTATGTCATTCTTGAAGGGGTGGCGAGTACCGGTGATGGCAGTGGCTTAAGCGCGGTGCTTGGGCCGGGCGACAGCTTCGGCGAGCCTGGCTTTGTTCGTGGCGATAAAAGTGCCGTCGACATTGAAGTTATGGCAGATGTGGTGGTATTGAAGGCACACTCAAAAGACGTTCAGGCACTCCCCGATGCTGATCAGCTGGGATACTTCCAAATGGTGTCGAATAGTATTGCACAGCGAACGGCTAATGCAGACGAACTGCTTTTGGACTTAGCACTGTAACTGGCTTATCGATTGACCAGGTAATAAAAAAGGGTGCGTAATGCACCCTTTTTTACTTTCCGGGTTGCTTGATACTCAGGCTGCCCTTGAATTTAAGATTTTGCGTTCCCATTCGATGGCCGTCGATACAATGACTTCCAGATCATCGTATTTCGGCGTCCAGTCAAGTGTTTTATGGATTTTACCCACGTTGGCAATCAGTTCCGGAGGATCACCGGCACGACGTGGTTCTTCAACAATGTTGATCGGTCCATCAATCACTTTTTGTACGGTATCGAGTACCTGGCGAACGCTATAGCCGTGTCCGTAGCCGCAGTTCAGACGTGTAGATTCACCTCCTTTGCGCAGATAGTCCAGCGCAGACAGATGCGCTGATGCCAGATCGGCAACGTGGATGTAATCGCGTACCCCCGTGCCGTCGGCAGTCGGGTAGTCTGTGCCGTATACAAAAATTTCAGGTCGTTTGCCCACGGCTACTTCTGCCGCAACCTTGATGAGCAGCGTGGCCTTTTTCGTCGACTGGCCGATCTGTCCGTCCGGGTCACAACCTGCCACGTTAAAGTAACGCAAAATCACGTGATTCATATCGCAGGCTTTGCCTAAATCTTCCAGCATATACTCGGACATCAGTTTCGACATGCCATACGGGTTGATCGGCGCGGTCGGGGTTTCTTCAGAACAGGGGTTGCCATCACCGTCCCCGTAAGTGGCCGCCGTGGAGGAAAAAATAAAATTGCTGATATCATTGCGCTGGCAACACTCAAGCAAATTACGAGTACAAGCGGTGTTGTTATCGTAATATTTGAGTGGGTTTTCAACAGATTCCGGCACGATGGTGTGGGCGGCGAAGTGCATTACTGTGTCGACGCCATGGGTAGACATGATTCGATCAACCAGATCTCGGTCACCGGTTTTACCAACCACCAGTTCGCCGAACAGGACGCTTTCTTCAAATCCGGTTGAAAGGTCATCAAGAACAATGATTTTTTCGCCTTGCTGCCCCAGTTGTTTTACCGTGTGACTGCCAATATAGCCGGCACCGCCGGTCACCAAAATTGCGTTAGACATGCTCCGCCTCGTTTAGAGAACCAGTAATTTTGCAACCTCAGTGTGACATCGAGGCAGTGGTTCGTCGATTATTAAAAATTGCGTAATATTAAAGTGTATAGT
>CAZNOB010000004.1:30843-43694 GCA_964574535.1 uncultured Granulosicoccaceae bacterium
CGCGGAGAAGTGTCGGTTGTGTTGACAATTTATAACATTGTCGCCAACGTTTGATACCGTAAACGCACTGCGTAGGGTTTCTCCTAAACCTGATAACATAGCGCCTTTTGGCAGACAGACAACGTTACGCTTTGTGACGGTTGATGTGCCGCAAGTGCTTGAAAAATTGGCTATTTAACCCCATATTTGGGTGTTGGATTGGTGGATACCCGAATTTTATGCCCAAAAAATTGAAAAAAGCGATTGGAGTCATATTACTGGTTGTTTCAGTGAGTGGCGTTTCTTGTGGTTCTATCTTGAACGCGATGAACTTCGGCCCTGCTTTCGAAAGCGGGTCAGTTGAGCGTCTCCAGTGAGCGAAATCAAACGTGGCGGGGCGCGAAAATACAACCCGGATGATGCTACTCGCATACCTCAAACCAGAGCGTTGCTGCTTTTCCTGCTGCCATTGCCGTTGCTTTTGGCTTGTTTGATAGCGCTGTTCCGGGATGGAAAAGCATTGGTTGCGCTCGGCAGCGGTGTGGCTTTCGCAATTGTGATGGTCTCGGCCAACCTGATGCGAAAGGGCGTCAGTATTGAAGCGGAAGCAAAGCGCCGTCGTATTGTTCGTCGCACCAGTACAATACCTTATAAAATGCTAAGTGCCGGCGTGCTCGGTGCGGGGATCTTCATTGGCGCAAAATTCGGATCCGGTGAAACCCTTATTGGTAGTGTGTTGCTGGGGATGGTTGCCGCGGTTGGTGCGGTACTGGTGTATGGACGTGATCCCTCTCGTACAGCACCGGAGATGCCGGCAATTGGTGTAACCTCTGAGGAGGTACTCGAAATACTCAATGAGGCTGATGGTAAAATTCTCGCAATTGAGGCCGCACGAGATCGAATCCATAACGTTGAGCTGAAAGATCGGCTTCGAAACATTGTGACTGGTGTACGTGAGATCATGGGCATTATCGAGGATGATCCGCGTGACATGCGTAGTGCAAGAAAATTCCTGAAGGTGTACCTCGATGGTGCGCAGCGGGTCACGGAGGGCTACGCAGATACCCATAAGTATGGTGACAACGGTGTGCTGGAAAATAATTTCCGTACTGTGCTGACCACAATTGAAACTGTGATCAGTGAGCAAAAGGTTAAACTTCGGGAAAACAATCTCACTGAGCTGGATGTGCAGATAGAAGTGCTGCAATTGCAGTTAGAGAAAGAAGGCGTCTGATTTTCTAAAATTTCCAGGTTGAGTGAAAAAGCTTGTGCTGTTGTTGATGAACAGATCGTTAAGTGTCGGCAAGTACAAACCAGAATTACGAATTGATTGGGGAGAATGAACACCAATGACAGAAACAAATATCGATACCGCGGATGCATCGCTAAAGGAAGACGTCGAGAAACTCGATGCCATGCTGGCGCCGGATCTAAAATATGAAATGATCACCTTGGAGACGGCCAATTCAGATGATCGTTCAGCGATCGGTGAATTGATGAACGACATTAATCTGAGCGATTCAAACAGTATTCTTTTTTATGGTAGTAAGGCACAGGAGCGTCTGACTACTATCAGTGACAACATGCTGGAAGGTGTTCGCAATAAAGATGTAGGTCCTGCCGGTAAAGAACTGAATGATATGGTAACCGTGTTGCGTGGCTTCGATGTTGGTGCAGTTGATCCTACGAAGAAGCGTGGTTTTTTCGCCCGTCTTTTCGGTCGCGCTCGCCCGGTAGTTCAGTTTATTCAGCAATATGAAGGTGTGCGACGTCAAATAGACACCATCACCGACAATCTTGAGGATCATAAAACCAAGCTCCTCACAGATATTGCCGGGTTGGATCGCCTCTATGATGCGAACCTTGAGTACTATCACTCGCTTGAGCTTTACATCGCTGCGGGTGAAGAAAAATTAAAACAAATTGATGACAAGCTTATTCCAGAGCTAAGTGCATTGGCCAAAGACACCGATGATGTTTTAAAGGCGCAGGAACTTCGTGATATGCGTGCGGCGCGAGATGATCTGGAGCGCCGAATCCACGATTTAATGCTAACGCGTCAGGTCGCTATGCAAAGTCTGCCCAGTATTCGTATGGTGCAGGAAAACGATAAAGGGCTCGTGTCTAAAATTAGCTCTACTCTGGTGAACACTGTGCCGCTATGGCGCCAGCAACTAGCGCAGGCGGTCACTGTGTTCAGATCACAGGAGGCCGCAAAGAGTGTTAAAGCTGCAACTGACCTGACCAATGATCTGCTGGAAAAAAATGCCGAAACACTGCGTACTGCAAATCGCGAAGTCCGTGAACAGGTGGAACGCGGTGTATTTGATATTGAATCGGTCAAGCGGGCAAATGAAAATCTGATTGCCACTATTGAGGAAAGTCTGCAAATTGCTGATGAAGGTAAACGTAAACGTCGCGAAGCCGAAGTCACGCTTGGCGAGCTGGAAAATGAACTAAAAAACAAGCTTGCTTCAGCAAGTGCTCATCAGCGTGATAGCGCGATCGGAGGCTAAAAATGGGTTTATTTGATAAATTATTTGGCGAATTTGTAGATATCATCGAATGGACCGATGATACCAACGACACAATGGTCTATCGCTTTGAGCGATATGGTAATGAAATTAAATATGGTGCAAAGCTTACGGTAAGAGAAGGGCAGGCAGCGGTATTTGTTAATGAAGGCCAGGTGGCTGATGTACTCGGTCCGGGTATGTACGAGCTTGAAACCCGCAATTTGCCTGTGCTTTCTACAGTGCTTAACTGGGATCATGGATTTAGCAGCCCGTTCAAAGCAGAAGTCTATTTCATTAACACCAGACGTTTTGTTGATCTTAAGTGGGGTACTAAAAATCCGTTGATGTTGCGTGATGCGGAGTTTGGTGCAGCACGAATCCGCGCATTTGGAACTTATGGTGTCAGAGTTTCGGATCCGCTTACATTCATGCGCGAAATTGTTGGAACTGATGGAAATTTTCGTGTTGACGAAATTAGTAATCAGCTGCGTAATCTGATCACATCCCGATTTTCATCTGCGGCAGGTGCAGCCGGTATTCCCGTGCTTGATATGGCAGCCAACTATGAACAGCTCGGTGATGTGATCGGTACCCGTATAGCACCTGAATTTGAAGAATATGGATTAGAGCTGACCAAGCTTTTGGTTGAAAATATTTCGGTGCCTCCTGCCGTTGAAGAAGCGCTGGATAAGCGTACCAGTGCAGGGATGGTAGGTAATCTGGATAAATACATGACATACCAGACCGGGGTTGCACTTGAAGCGGGCGCTGAAAATCCTGGTGGTGCCGCAGGTGCCGGCATCGGCATGGGCGCCGGACTCGCCATGGGTCACCAGATGGCCAATAGTATGGGGCACGGTGGCGGTAATCCGAACGCGCAGCAGATGTTAGAGGGAGGAGGCACAACTGCAGCTTTGCCACCACCGTTGCCGGCAGCAAGGCAGTATCACGTGGCAGTGAATGGTCAGCCCATGGGGCCGTTTAATCTGGAAGCCTTGCGGGTGCAATTGGATGAAGGGCAAATATCTGCAACTTCGCTGGTCTGGACGCCCGGAATGGCTGAGTGGGCAGAGGCTGGTCAGGTAAATGATCTGGCATCATTGTTCATCTCGAATGATCCGCCTCCCATTCCGGTTTAACCGATAGCAGCAACTTCTGTTATTGAGTCCAGTCCAAAAGGTTCGGTAACCCAAAGAATCAAGACGTGCGCCTGAATACAACATTTAATAACAGTCAGCCCAATCAGTCTGAAGCAGCGACGGGGCCATTTGCGGCTCCGTCAGCTAACGACGATAAGCGCTTTCCCTGCAGCAACTGTGGCAGCGTACTTTCTTATGCAGTTGGCACTGATGAATTGGAGTGCCATCATTGTGGCACTCGTAATAAAATTGCTGTCTCTGATATCGAAATTGAAGAGATTGACCTTCCCAAAGGGCTTGAGCAGTTAGAAAAAACCCGCACGCTCGGGTCGACTGAAGCCATTTTAAAGTGCCCTAATTGTGCGGCTCAGTTCGACCTTGACGAACATTTGCATGCGAGTGATTGTCCTTTTTGTGCAACTACCGTGGTAACGAGCACGGGCCAAATACATGAATTTTCCCCACAGGCCTTACTGCCATTTTCAATTTCCAGAGAGCAAGCTCATGAAGCCTACCAAAAGTGGATAGAAGGCCGTTGGTTTGCGCCGACAAAGCTTAAGAAATACGCGCGCGAAGAGTACGGGTTAAACGGTATCTACATACCCTACTGGACTTATGACAGCGATACGCTCACTTCTTATAGTGGACAGCGCGGTGATGTTTATTATGTTCGGCAACGAGTGTCAGTCATCGAAAATGGTCGCTCGGTGCGACGCACACGTATGGTACCGAAGGTCCGCTGGACTCCGGTGCAAGGACGGACTGATCGTCATTTTGATGATGTCCTTGTTGGTGCTACTCGTACTTTGCCCCGAAAAATCACTGACTGGCTAGAGCCCTGGGATCTGGAGAATCTGGTGCCCTACACTGAAGATTATCTGAGTGGATTTCAAAGCGAAGTCTATCAGGTTGCGCTTGATGAGGGCTTTGGCCATGCACAGCAAGTCATGAAACAAACTATACGTCATGATGTACGCCGATCGATTGGCGGAGATCAACAACGCATACAAAGGCTTCATACCAAGCATAGCGACACCACTTTCAAACATGTTTTATTGCCACTTTGGACTGCGGCATTTACATTTCGGGGGAAAACCTATCGATTTGTGGTGAATGGAAGAAACGGTAAAACACGCGGCGAGAGGCCTTACAGTGTTATAAAGATTACCCTGGCGGGGTTGTCTGCGGCCGCAGTGATCATAACCGGTGCGGTAACAATGGACTTCGCAGAGGTGGGCGGGTATGTCAATGATCGTCCTATCTTTTATCCAAGCGATCCGTTTCGATAAGGACCACACAGCCTGTGTTCCAGCTGCTGGCGATTTCCGGTGGACTTTTGATTTTAGGGCTCAATACGAAACTCGGTCATTAAATCGTGGGCGATTTTTTCTATTTCCTGCTCGACAATATCAAGATTTAGTTGTTGAGGCATGGTCAGTTTGGCAGTTGCTTTAAATACCGGGGAAGACGACATAGCGGCCTCTGAAAACTCTGTAGCCAGTTCTTCAACATTGATATCAAACTGGCTAAGCACCGCAGTGATATCTCTAATAATTCCTTCGCGATCTGTTCCTACCACCTCGAGCTCTGCTTGCTGGTAAGCGATATTATTTGAAGTCTCAGAGCCAGATTCTTTTACCACGATATGCAGGTTCTCCTCTTTGAGTTTATTTAAGTCTCGCAGAAGGGATTGATATTTAGCGGTATCAATAGTGGCATGTAAAATACCGGCAAATTCGCCCGCGAGATTAGCCATCCGGCTTTCCAGCCAGTTGGCACTGTGCTCCGTTAATATGCCGGACAGTTGCTTCACAATACCGGGTCGGTCGGGTCCAATAATGGTCAGGACGAATGTTTTTTTCATTTTATTATCCCAGGAGTCTGCGTGGTGTTTTCTGCATCGTGAGAGTATGCGGTAGTGAGGGAGATTTCACGGTAGCAGACATTCTGCCGCGCAGACTCCTTGGTTGTCCAGATCCAGGGGGCAGTGAGTTGTCTTGGGATCGCCGTCAATCTGGCTTGTGACAATGGTGAAGCCGTGTTTGAAGACAAAGTCCAGTGCAGCACTGGTATCCTTGATACGAAAACTTTTAACTGTGGGCATGAAGTGCTTTCCGTGCCAACCAATCGTTGGTGGATTCAGGTAGAATTACAAAAACCAGATGATATTTAACTTATACACTTTTCGGGGAGTGAATTCGAAATGGCAGGCTCTGTGACGGTTGTTGATCATCCGCTAATACAGCATAAGCTTACGCTAATGCGTCGTACTGATGCTTCATCGTCGACCTTTAGAACCTTGTTAAAAGAGATCAGTCACCTGTTGGCCTATGAGGTTACGCGGGACCTACCGCTGCGTGAAGTGGAAATTGAAACTCCTCTGACCAAAATGATAGCACCCGTTTTAGCGGGTAAAAAACTCTGTCTGGTTTCGATTCTACGTGCAGGAAATGGTTTATTGGAGGGTATACTGGAGCTGATTCCGTCGGCCAGAGTTGGTCATATTGGCTTGTATCGACACCCGGATACGCTTGAAGCGGTTGAGTACTACTACAAGATGCCATCAGATCTTGACCAGCGACTGGTGATCGCCGTGGATCCAATGTTAGCAACCGCTAACTCATCTGTAGCTGCCATTACAAGGCTCAAGGACGGTGGTGCGAAAAATATTCGTTTTTTATGTTTATTGGCTGCTCCCGAAGGTATTGAGGCCTTTCACAGGGTACATCCGGATGTGCCTGTTTATACGGCTGCAATCGATGAGTATCTCAATGATCATAGCTATATTGTCCCTGGGTTGGGTGATGCAGGTGATCGGATATACGGTACACGCTAGTTAGCTGATGCATCCGTCCGATCATACCGACGCACTGTCCGCCGACAGCACTATGCAACATTTCACCGCTGTTCGGCGTGTGTATGGAGAGCAGGGATATGAACGTCTGCGCGGTGCACATATCTGTGTAGTCGGTATCGGGGGTGTGGGATCCTGGGTTGCTGAAGCGTTAGCACGTAGTGGCGTCGGAACCCTGACATTGATTGATCACGACGATATTGCCGCCACCAATATTAATCGGCAGGTTCATGCGGATACCACAACGCTGGCTCAGTCGAAAGTTGAAGTGATGGCCAGTCGCATAGCCGCGATAAATCCTGGCTGTAGATGCATTGCCATCGACGATATGTTGGTGACAAAAAATATGGATAAGTATATTGATCGTCGCTTTGATTATGTGGTGGATGCGATTGATGCCGTCACTTTCAAGGCGTCACTCATAGTACATTGCAAGCGAAATAAAATTTCGATTATCACCGTCGGTGGTGCCGGCGGAAGATCTGAGCCGGGCAAGATAGACATTGCTGATCTCAATAAAACATGGAACGACACTTTGGCTTCCAGGGTTCGTAAGTGTTTAAGGCAAAAGTATGGCTGGAGCCGAAATCCCTCTCGCAGATATGGGGTTGAATGCGTTTTCTCCAAGCAACAACCCATGTATCCGCAAGCGGATGGTACGGTCGCTCAGAAAAAGCCGGGTATCGCTGGTGTGACACTTGATTGTGATACGGGTTATGGATCACTCGTAGGGGTGACGGCAGTCTTCGGATTTGTTGCTGCATCACGGGTGATGAATAAGCTGGTGAACACTCAGTCAGACTGACTGTGTTCTCGCTTCAGCGTAGCCGGTATGCCTTATCGTATAAGTTGGTCTTCATATGCAACTCATTCGAATCTATCAAACACTCAGTAGCGGACAAACTATTAGCGGCTTGCGAACCGAGACTCGGGAGCTGCCGCTTTTGGTGTTTTTACATGGCAACGGTTTTGCAGCGGGCGTTTATGCGCCGATGCTTGAACTATTATCACCACAATTTGATTTACTGATGTTTGATATTCCAGGGCATGGTGAAAGTCAGCCGGCTAATCCTGGTGCCAGTTGGAATGATGCGGCCGAACAGGTATTCGAGGCCATGCAGCAAACCAGCTTGACCAAAAACAGAGATGTCTACGGTGTGGCACATAGTTTGGGTGGCGCATTTACCCTATTATCAGAGCACCGACATCCCGGTACATATAAGTCACTGGTGTTACTTGACCCGATTATATTTCCAGTAAAATTATTGTGGTTTATGCGTGTGGTGAGCTTTCTGAGATTGACGGCAAAAATTCACCCGCATGTCGCATCAACATTGCGAAGGCGCCGGCGCTGGCCGGATCGGCAAGAGGCATTTGCATACTTTCATGGACGCAAAATTTACCGTGACTGGACTGATGCAGCAGTTCAGAGTTATGTAGACTATGCGCTGAAAGATGATTCTGATGGTGGTGTGTCACTATGCTGCTCACCGGAAACAGAGGCCCGTTACTTTGCAAGCTTACCTACCGGATTGTGGGATGCGCTTAAAAATATAAGCATTGAAACCCATATTGTAATGGGTGATAGCTCTTATCCTTTCTCACTAAAGGCGGCAATGACCACACAATCGATAAATAGCCGTGTCAGGTGTACTACGTTGCCTGGAACTCACTGTTTTATGCAGGAATATCCGGAGGCGGCAGCCGCACAAGTTCGGTCTGTACTAGACGTATGATTGCTTGGTTAGAGAGCTAGAAACTGGTCTCTTCATTTTGAACGTACTCAGATTTCCATTGCTCCGCCAACGCAACAGATTCTGCCAGTGATTGTTCATCGAGCTTTGCACGACAGGCTTCACTGGCGCCGAGGTCATCGACGTGTCCATTGGTTTTAGCGACTTCTACCCAGGCGGCACATTTCACGGGATCGGCCTCGGTGCCCAGACCATCGTGATATAAAATCCCCAGCGTATACTGGGCGTAAGGATGGCCTTGCCTGGCAGCTAATTGATACCACTTTACGGCTTCTTTGTAGTCTTGCGGTATTCGATTACCTTCATGGTACAGAGAGCCTAAATGAGTCTGTGCTTCCGCATTGCCCAGATTGGCCGCTCTTAGATACCAACTCTTTGCCTTGGTGAAATCCTGAGTTACACCCAGTCCTTCGCTGTAGAGGTAACCCAGTTTTTGTTGCGCCTTATCGTTTCCGCTGATAGCTGATTCAATCCACCATTCACGTGCGTTGAGATAGTCGCGTCTTACTCCAGTGCCGGAAAAGTACATTTTTCCCAGCTCGTATTGAGCGCTTCGATCTCCTTGCATGGATGCAAGCTCAAGCCATAGGCGAGCTTGTTCTATGTCTTTTTCGACCAATGTGCCATCGGCGTAGGCTTTCCCCAGCATAAGTTGCGATTCAATATGGCCACGTTCAGCCCGCCAGGTGATCACAGAGATATCATCAGTTTGTTCCGAACGCTCTCTTATATTCGTGGTGGCTACTGTAGGTGTGTCAGCAAGGGCAATTGATTCAGATGACGCCGTTGATGCCAGTGGTGGTTGAATTGGTGGTTTTGTTAACTCTGGAATGGTGGTGATGCCGGCCTCATTATCCTGATTGGCCAGCAGAGGATCAGTGGGCAGATCACTTGATGTGGTAGCAGGTGTTGCGTTTGCCTGGGTTTGAGCAATCGATGGTTGTGCTGCTGGTGATTCGGGTGCCGGAGCAGGGATTTGCAGGCGTGATGTATTAGTCGGCGCTGGCAGCAGTGGTGGAATCGGTAATCTGTCGAGGGCCTGTGTTGCCGGTGCACGCGGTATCTGCAGCCTTTCTTTTTCCGGGCTTTCGGATTTGTTTGCGCACGCGGTCATGGCGAGCAGGCAGGAACAGAATAAAGTGATTTTCAGGGTTGAAGCTGTGTGTTTTTTCATAATTGACAAAGGTTTCGCCGGATAAAAGTCCCTGTCATCGATTTTACACTTTTTGAACAGGGGTTACACAATACCCGCATCGAGGCTGGCGCTCATTCGAAGCCCGAGTTGTTCAATTTGATCGATAAATTCTAATTGATAATTGCCATGGCAAAGAACAGGGGGCTGAATTGCTTTCCATCGTAAACCGGTAATAATACGGTCAACTGCGACCAGGGTGCCACTACCATCGAGCCCGGCACGAACATATAGTGCACAAGGTAAACCCTGCTTTTCCTCAAGCACAGGATAATAGATGCGGTCAAAGAAATCTTTCAGTGCTCCGCTCATGTAGCCGAAATTCTCCGTTGTCCCCAATATGATTCCGTCCGCGCGGAGTACGTCGCTGACGCCAGCATCCAGCGGGGGTAAAAAATTTGTCTCTACTGTTTCGATATCAGGGTGCTTCGCGCCGCGCAAAGCGGCCTCGGCCAGTGCGCGAGTGTTTTCGGACGGTGTATTGGCCACAATCAAGAGTTGTTTTTTATCTGCCATGGCTGCACTCAGTGAAATGTGTCGGTGGCTATTCTTGCTTATGACCGCCAAAAACCTCAATAACCTGGGGAAACATTTTTGAAAACTCCAGAGCCATCAAAGTGAAGTTGCCATCGAACACGGCGCGCGCATCGAGGTTTGCCACATCACTGCCATCGTCTGGAGCGGTATCTAAAAATTTTATCTTACTGAATGTAAATTCATCGTCCAGGACAAATGAAATGGTCTCGTTAACATGCAAAGCAATGCGTTGTACATGTTTTCCGGTCGTCGATAGTGCCCTGATTTCTTCACTGCTCAAATCCTGTTTATTACAGCGCACCGTGCCTGCTATATTATCTTCATCCTGCAGGACGCATTCATCACCGATATTCAGGGCTTGCGGGAGTTTGCGGGTTCCCTTTAGCCAGCGTGTAAATAAACCCGCCTGACCAATCTCTGTTTGTACGGGTTCAATCGGCAGCGATCCGGTTGCCTCTCTGAGCAAAGAGGTACACTGATCTATTTTTTTTGCACTAGCGCTGTCAATCACTATCAGTCCTTGTGCAGGCATGATCAGGATTTGTTCGTAAGTGGACTTGGTAAAAGCCTGCGGGGTGAGCTCCATTACCACATTATCGCGAATATCCAGCTTCTCTTTGCCGCGTATTTTTCGATCCAGTGTTTTTTCCAGTTTTTCAATGCGTTCAAGCATGTGATCCTTAATCACACTGGCGGGTAGAATTCGTTCCTCGCGGCGGGCTTTCAGCAACATAAATCCGCTGCTTGCATGCACCAATTGTTCGCTTCCTTCGCCCATAGGTGGAACCCAGCCGTAACTGTTTAGCTGGCGGCTGTTCACATGATTGAATACGTGCTCTGCCAGCATTTCCTCTAGTTCCTCGGGAGTAGAGGTGAAGTCATCGAGGAAACGGAAGAGGCTGGCTGATTTAAACCACATTGATGTGCCTGTCTCGGGTCAAAATTGAAGGATCGTCATTGTATCGGAATGTGTGGTGGTTTTGGTTCGGTTTCCTGACTTGTTTTTTATCGTCACTCGATGTCGATCTGGCTGAAATTACTGACATCTGAGGACGGCATAGCGTAATCTTGGCTTTTCGAACCAACCAGCAGGCGGCGTCATGTCAAAAACGGCACTGATCACCCATGAGGATTGTGTAAAACATGAAATGGCAGATGGCCATCCGGAGCGTCCACAGCGGATAGGTGCCATTCTGGATGCACTGATTGCTGAGGGGTTGTTCCAGTTGTTGCCCCAATTCGAAGCGCCGGAGGCCACACGCGATCAATTGTTGCTCGCGCACCCGGCAAGCTATGTTGATGGCATTATCGCTAAATCTCCGGACTCAGGTGTGGTTCAGTTAGATGCGGATACCGCGCTAAACGAATTTTCGATTCGGGCAGCACGGCTCGCGGCGGGTGCTGGCATTAAAGCGGTGGATTTAGTTTGTGCTAGTGAATTTGAAAATGCCTTTTGCTGCGTGCGCCCGCCCGGTCACCATGCAGAGAAAAGTGAAGCGATGGGTTTTTGCTTTTTTGGAAGTGTTGCAATTGCTGCACTTCACGCGTTGCAAAAAAACGGCATCGAGAAGGTTGCGATCATTGATTTTGATGTTCACCATGGTAATGGCACGGAAGATCTGGTTGGTGAACACGAAGACATCTTTTTTTGTTCAACTTTTCAACATCCACTCTATCCCGGTAAGTTTGGTGAAAATGTCACGGGTCGAAAGTTAAACTTGCCTCTGCCTGAACAAAGTGATGGCGCTGTATTTAGAGCAACGATGGAGCGTGATTGCCTGCCGGCGTTGCGCGAGTTTTCACCCGATCTAATTATTATCAGTGCAGGTTTTGACGCGCATGCAGATGATCCACTCGGCGGGTTGAATTTTAAAGAAGCAGACTTTGTCTGGATAACGAATGAGTTAAAAAAAATCGCTGCGCAGTGTTGTGATCATCGAATTGTCTCGATGCTGGAAGGCGGCTATAACCTGGACGCACTGGGTAGCAGTGCAGCCGCGCATGTGAAAGCATTGTTGGGCCAGGCAATTACACCCTAACTGGAGGTTCTCCCGAGATGCCTGCAAAAATCATTGCATTAACCCGGTTTCCAATTAAGGGGCTGAGCGGGCAAGCGCTCCAAAGTGTAGATCTCAAGCCCGGTCAGGGGTTTCCCTGCGACCGCCAGTTCGGCTTTGCGCGTCCTAACAGTGGCTTTGATCCTGACAACCCCAGGCCGCTGCCCAAAACCAGGTTCTATATGCTTGCGCTTGATGCCGCGTTGGCGCTGCTCGACACAGAGTATGATCCACAAACCGGAGTTCTGTCTTTGACTTCACCAGATGCAACTGGTCGATTTGACATCATGTCTGCTGACGGTAAACAAAGCGCAAGTCAGTTTCTCAAGTCATATCTGTCCTTGCCGGATGATGAAACGCCACATCTCTATGAAGCCTCCCCGCATCGGTTCACGGATGTGTCTGTCGATTCAACAGAGATGATGAACGCGGTATCGATAATAAATCTGGATAGTGTGGGTGAATTTTCAAACGCGATAGGCAGGGAAGTTGACCCGGGGAGATTTCGCGGCAATATCCATCTGGCGAACTTACCGCCATTCTCTGAACTTGAGATGGTCGGGCGAGAGATTTCCATAGGGGCTGCGAAATTAAAGATTGTAAGGCGCACTAAACGATGCCCCGCGACGGAAGTTGATTTGAATACCGGGGAACGTAATATTAAGACGCCTAAACTATTGCGTGAACAATACGGCCATATGGATATGGGGGTCTATGCTGAAGTGCTGGAAGGTGGTTTGATAACACCCGGCGATGTGGTCAGTCTTCTATAGCCAACCACGTCAATATCGCCAGACAGGTCGCCCGTCATACGTGTTGTTAG
>CAZNOB010000004.1:43794-55730 GCA_964574535.1 uncultured Granulosicoccaceae bacterium
TATAGCCAACCACGTCAATATCGCCAGACAGGTCGCCCGTCATACGTGTTGTTAGTTTCTGCTTTCTGTAGTTACATTAAGTCGAAAACTGTGTGATAAAGGCCTGAGTGAATCGCTCCACATCGGCTTCGGGCAGGTTATTGATGCCTGCCGCCGCCTTGCGCCCTCCGCCAGACTCAAATTGTCTGCAAAGTTCGTCGGCACCCTCACGTCTGTTTATCGGTGCGCGAACACTGACCTGATACGTGTCTGCTGAAATTTCGCTCAGCAGAGCGTGCGCGCGATTGGGGAAATCACGTGCAAGCTCATTGCCGTATACACCACCAACTCTTCGCGACCAGCTTTCCTGTGGGAATTTAAGTAGCGCGCAATTGTCTGTGGCAAAGCTTGCTTTAGTGGATTTAGCTTTCGCCATATCGCTTTCGTAGCCGGCTTTAAGTTCTGTGAACGTATCATCGCTATTGATAAATTCGAACGGATCACTGTAGGGTATTAGTTTTTTAAAAAGAGTATCGGGGGCGAAGAAAAGATCTTCTACGGTGGCTCCATAGCCGTTGTAGTTCAGCAATGTACCCAATTCTTCGAGCTGTGCCAGTTGTGCCTCTGACAAATTTAGAGGCTCTGCAGCATTTGCGGCAGCTGTATGCAGGTTGTCGCCATATGCAGCTGTCACAGCCCATGGCAGGTGTAAGCCTTTCAGTCGGCGGTTAATCAGGAGTCCGGTGCACACTTCCGCAGCGGTATCAATTGTGGCGTCCAGCTTGTCATGTTTTGGGATATCACCAGGGAAATGATGATCCACGTAGGTCACCGAAGCGCCATTTTTCAAAGCGTTTGCCAGTGCAGTACTGTTCTTGTCCATCGAGATATCCAGTACCGTGATTCGATCACCTGCTGATACGTCAATTTTTTTCAGTAAATCAATATCCCGCTTTACACCGGTAACCAGAGTTGTGTCTCTGGGGTCGGCCAGGCGTAATTGCAGAAGGGCACAGATGCCATCTGCATCGCCGTTAAAAACATCATAATCCGCCATGAATCGTCTCTTTATTTATCTTGCCGCAACTTCACGGCGAATATTATTAATCAAAGTTGGGCCGCGATAGATAAAACCAGTATAGATCTGGATCAGATCCGCTCCGGCTTTCAGATGACCAAGGGCGTCATCTGCAGATCCAATGCCACCGCAGCCAATGACAGGGAGTTCACCTTGCAACCGCTGCGCCAGAAGAGCAATTGTGCGCCTGGCTTTATCGGTTAAAGGCTGGCCGCTCAATCCGCCTGCCTCACTGGCATGAAGGGATTGTTCAACGCCTTGTCTGGTGGAGGTGGTGTTGCCGGCGATGATGCCATCGATCTCAAATTGCCTGGCAGTATCGCAGAATGTGCTGATGTCTTCGTCTGCCATATCAGGTGCGACCTTCACGGCAAGGGGAACATATCGCCCATGTTGTTGCGCCAGATTCTGTTGCGAGGTTTTCAAGGTTTTCAGCAACACTTTTAATGGTTCACCCAGTTGTAAATCACGAAGCCCCGGGGTATTCGGTGATGAAATATTTACCGTGATGTAGTCTGCGTGCTGATATGCCTGCCGCAGGCAAATCAGATAATCCTCGTGGGCTCGTTCCAGTGGAGTGGTTAGATTTTTACCAATGTTGATTCCCAACAGACCTTTGTAGCGACGCTTTTTTACCTGGGCGACCAGATGTTCGATGCCCTTATTGTTAAAGCCCATGCGATTAATTACGGCCTCCTGCTGAGCCAACCGGAACATACGTGGCTTCTCATTACCCGGTTGTGGTTTCGGAGTGATGGAGCCAACTTCGATGAATCCAAAACCAAACTGGCCCAGCGCATCAATATAATCCGCGTTTTTATCGAGTCCGGCTGCAAGCCCGACAGGATTGGGAAATTTAAGGCCCATCACCGTTTTGGGCTGATCGTTAAGATTATTGTTGCCGCCGAACAGACGCAACAGACTGCCCGGCAGTCTCTGCAAGGTATTCAGGGCTAGATCGTGGGAGGTTTCCGGTGCGAGCCGAAACAACAAATTTCTGGCCAGAGGGTAGATCACAGGGATTCAACATTTTGGAGTGACGCGCAGTGTAACTGTTTCAATTCAGCAGAGAAATATGAGTCTGGCAGGGGATAGCGGGATTTCTGGCCATGTGACTAAAAGTCGGCACTTCTGATTCCATGGTAATTGGTATCCGCCTGCATCCCACTCGTGGCTTGAAACAGAGTAAACTAGTACGATGAATGTGTACCCCGACAATTTGGCTGAGGCGCTTTCGCGAAAAATCGCGCCTGTTTATATGATTACCGGCGATGAGCCTTTGCAGATTATGGAGGCCTCTGATCAAATTCGGCAGACTTGCCGCGATGCCGGGTTTATCAGTAGTGAGCGTTATCAGGTGGATAATGCTCGTTCATTTGACTGGCAGGCGCTGGCTATGTCCGGTAATACCATGTCGCTGTTTGGCGATAAAAAAGTCATTAATCTCACCATCCCGAATGGCAAGCCAGGCATGGAAGGCGCGAAGGCGCTGAAAAACTGGTGTGAGTCCCCTCCTGAAGATACCGTGCTGCTGATTACTGCCGGTAAGCCGGAGGGCCGGTTTCAAACATCCGCATGGTTTAAAGCAATCGATAAAATCGGCATCACCATGCAGGTGTGGCCGTTGCCGTTGCCGAAGGCGAGGCAGTGGATTCGTGATCGTCTGATTGCTCATCAGGTGCAAGCGGACGATGCGGCAGTTGAGATGTTGCTGGGGCGCGTCGAAGGTAATTTATTAGCGGCAAAACAAGAGATCGAAAAGCTCGCTATTCTCTACAGTGGACACGCTGTGGGTCCTCGTGAAGTACTGGCCAGTGTTACAGATAGCTCCCGTTACACCATTCTTGATTTGGTCGATGCTGCCCTGAATAGCGATACCCCGAGAGCGATCAAAGTGCTTGATGGACTGAAGGCTGCGGGTGATGCGCCGGTACTGATATGTTGGCATCTCAGTAGTGAAGTGCGAAAAATTGCTACTGTGATGGGGCGATTGGATGCCGGTGAAAATAGTACACAGGCGATGATGAAATCCGGGGTTTGGAAAAACCGCCAGCCACTCATCAGTAAGGTGATTCGCGAAAGATCCAGGTTGTTTTGGCTGAGAGCGCAATCGGATTGTAGTTACCTGGACCGCCTGTCCAAAGGGATGGCTGATGGCGAACTTTGGGCTGAAATTGGCGCGTTGGTGGCCCGACTTAGCGGGTCGCGATGGCCTTTGATACGTGCCGCAGATATTGGTCGCTAGATCATTGTAGATTGCCATGATTAAGCGTTTAACATAAACCCGTGCCAACAACAAAGAGAACAGCGTGAATACCGATAGTAATATCGATAACAAGCTAACCGCGTATATGCAGCAGGTAGGTAAGGATGCTCGTGCTGCCAGCAGACACATCGCCAGCGCAGACAGTAATCGTAAATCCAGAGCGCTCTCCGCCATTGCAGCGGCGATAAGAGATTCACGTGAAGATTTACAGGTGCAAAATAAAAAAGACATGGATGCCGGTGCAAGCTCAAATTTAAGTGCCGCGTTGCTGGATCGCCTTGAATTAAACTCGGCTCGGATCGATAGCATGGCTAACGGGCTTGATCAGATTGCACGATTGCCGGATCCGGTCGGGGAGATTACTGACTTAAAGTATCAGCCATCCGGTTTGCAGATCGGAAAAATGCGGGTGCCGCTGGGAGTGATCGGGATCATTTACGAGTCTCGCCCCAACGTGACGGCAGATGCTGCTGCTATCTGCCTGAAGGCGGGTAACGCGGCAATTTTGCGCGGGGGCTCTGAAGCCTTGCACTCCAATCAGGCAATTGCCAGGTGTATCGCGCATGGATTGCAAGAGGCGCAGTTGCCTGAGAATGTAGTGCAGGTGATCGACACAACCGACCGCAGAGCAGTCGTCGAGCTTATTCAGATGCAGGATTATGTTGATGTGATAGTGCCACGTGGCGGTAAAGGCCTGGTGGAGCGCATTAGCAACGATGCCAGAGTACCCGTGATCAAACACCTTGAAGGCCTTTGCCATGTATATATTGATTGTTATGCTGATAAGCAAAAGGCAATTGATGTTGCTTATAACGCGAAAACCTATCGCTATGGAATTTGTGGTGCAATGGAGACACTGTTGGTGGCAGTGGATAGAGTGGATTCGGTACTGCCATCGCTGTTTGAGAAGTTTCAGGCTAAAGGTGTCGAGATCAGAGGATGTCAGAAAACCTGTGAACAATTTCCTTTTGTCGTCGCTGCCACAGCCGAGGATTGGGCGACCGAATATCTGGCACCCATAGTTTCTGTTCGGATTGTTGATGATATCAATATGGCAATTGCTCATATTGAGCAATATGGCTCTCGTCATACCGATGCCATCATCACCGAAAATCTGTCACACTCGCAGCAATTTATGCGAGAAGTTGATTCAAGTTCTGTGATGGTCAATGCAGCTACGTGTTTTGCGGATGGTTTTGAATACGGTCTGGGCGCAGAAATCGGAATCAGCACAGATCGTCTGCACGTACGTGGACCGGTGGGCGTTGAAGGTTTGACTACGCAAAAGTACGTGGTAATTGGCGATGGAACGACCCGTTGAGCACTATTCTGCCTGCAGAGCCGGAAAAATGTATCGGGGTGTATGGGGGATCATTTGATCCGATCCATCATGGGCACTTACGTAGTGCACTGGAGGTCATGCAGCATCTTTCACTGAGCGAACTTCGCCTGATGCCGTCGGGCAATCCACCGCATCGAGAGAGGGCTCGGGTCAGTAGCGAACATCGTAAGGCGATGCTGAAACTTGCTGTAGCCAATACTGCGGGACTGGTGATTGATCCTCGTGAGCTTGAGCGGGATCAACCTTCGTATACAATAGATACGCTAGAATTGATTCAACAGGAAATGCCGCGTACAGCGCTGACGTTGGTGATGGGTATGGATCAATTCAGTACCTTTGAAACCTGGCATCGCTGGCAGGAACTTCTTCAGCGGGTGCGGTTGGCGGTGATGGAACGCCCCGGTGAGCCGCTTTCGGCGAGTGCGCGGCAGATTCTCGCCGGAGAATTTGGGAAAAACATCCATATAATTAAAGTGACACAGCTTGAAATTTCCTCGAGTCGAATCCGGGCTGAACTGGAACAACAGCGAGATATACGGTTTTTACTGCCACTCGCAGTACGAAACTATATCCTGCAACACGGTCTTTACCAGGACCTTTAATCCTTAATTAAAGCTGTTCGATGAATAGCACGACAAGATGGAACCCTCCGGTTATGACACCGTTAGAGTTAAAAACACTGACATGCGACGCGCTTGATGATCTCAAGGGCGTTGATGTTATTGCGATAGATGTGGAAGATCGCACTACAGTCACCGACTGGATGATCGTCGCTGGCGGTACATCACAACGACATGTGAAATCACTGGCCAATTCGGTGGTGGAAAAATGCAAAGAAAACGGGGTTCGTCCGCTTGGCAGTGAAGGCGAGCAGGAAGGCGACTGGATACTGGTCGATCTGGGCGATGTTATTGTGCATGTAATGACTCGGGAGTCCCGGGATTTTTACGCGCTTGAAAAACTCTGGACGATGGAGCCTTCCGACCGTCAGGCCGAGGCTGCTAATAGTACCGAGGACGGTGGTACGTTCGATCAGGAAGAAGATGTCGTTGCCTCTTGACCCGCTGTCATGGAAATCCATCTGCTGACCATCGGCACTCGTATGCCCAAGTGGGTTGATGACGGCTTTCAAGGGTATGCAAAACGGCTGGGGCGTGACTGCCGGTTAATTCTTCGTGAAATACAATCACCACGTAAAAGTAAATCCGAAGATGCAGAGCGCGTAAAGCGGCTGGAAGGACAGCAATTGATCTCGGCAATTCCAGCGCAGGCGTACGTCATTGCGTTGGATGAGCGAGGTAAAAACCATTCCACTAAAGCGTTGTCAGAGAAGCTGGGTGGCTGGTTTGAAAATCATCGTCGAGTGGCCATTTTGGTTGGCGGTGCAGACGGACTTTCGCAGGAGTGCCTGACCTGCTCTGACGAGCGTTGGTCTCTTTCTGCTATGACCTTCCCCCACGCTCTGGTGCGAGTGATTGTGGCTGAGCAAATCTACCGAGCCTACAGTCTATTGAACAACCATCCCTACCATCGTGAATAGTGGCTTTCAAGTTCAGCGAAATAATACCTGTCAATGATTGAAAAAAAGCAACAGCTGGTTCTGGCATCTGCGTCTGACAGGCGACGAGAGCTGTTAAACCAAATTGGCTTATCCGTCGAGGTGTGTCCAGCAGAAATTGATGAAAGTGTCCTCGATGCTGAATCGGCGCAAAGCTATGTAGAGCGTTTGGCGGTAGAAAAAGCCCGGAAAGTTTCCGCAACTTACCCCGATAAGTTGGTGATTGGTGCGGATACAACAATTGAGTTTGGTGATCAGATTCTCGGAAAGCCAGCCAGTGAAGACGATAGCGTAAGAATGCTCGGGCTGATTCAGGGAGAGTCACATCAGGTGAACACCGGCGTCGCCGTGACGCTCGGCTCTCATACCCGAAGCTGCGTTGTTCAAACTCGGGTGCGTTTAAGGCCATTGACCGAAAAACAAATTCGCAGTTATTGGCGGACAGGTGAGCCTGCCGGTAAGGCGGGCAGCTATGCGATTCAGGGGCTGGGTGCGATGCTGGTTGAGCGAATTGAAGGCTCATATAGCAATGTGGTGGGATTGCCGATATGTGAAACTGCATTATTACTGACCGACTTTGGCGTGACTTTGCTCGATATATTTGATTCATCGGGTTTGCCCAACTCGTCACATGAGTAAAACAATCGAGGGCTTACAGTAGAACGCATGCTTGAAGAAATACTAATAAACGTGACTCCACAGGAAACCCGCGTCGCAACCGTTGAAAATGGCGTGTTAAATGAAGTGTGTATTGAGCGCCGTACCAAAACCACTTTGGTTGGCAATATTTATATGGGTAAAGTGGTGAGGGTGTTACCGGGAATGGAAGCCGCGTTTATCGATATTGGTCTTGACAGGGCGGCATTTCTGCATGCGTCGAATATTGCAGGGAGCGCAGTAATTTCAGACACTGGTGAGAAACAATGTAAGCATATTCGCGAGCTACTGCGCGAAGACCAAAAAGTCTTGGTGCAGGTTATTAAAAACCCTCTAGGCACCAAGGGAGCTCGTTTAACCACTAACTTGACAGCACCGTCCCGTTACCTGGTTTATATGCCTGCTGACCCATCTGTTGGTGTGTCTGCAAAAATTGAAGATGAGGCCGAAAGAGATCGGCTAAAGGACATCGTGCGGCAGCTGCAATCGGACCATAAAAAATCTGAGAATGGCTATATTATTCGAACTGCAGCGGAGGGGATTGATCAGGAATCTTTGGCAGGTGAAGTACTTTTTCTCGAAAAACTCTGGGAATCGATTCAGGCAAGTATTGAAACAGCGAAGCCAGGGGATCTGGTGTACGCGGACTTGCCCCTGATTAAAAGAACCCTGCGCGATCTGGTCGGGGTCTCAGTGGAGCGCATACGAATAGATTCACGAGAGTCTTTTCAGTCAGCCTGTGATTTTGCAAAAAAGTATTTACCGGAAATTCTACCGCGTATTGAGCACTACCCCGGTGAGCGTCCCATCTTTGATCTTTACGGTATTGAAGATGAAATTCAAAAAGCACTCGAGAGAAAAGTACAACTAAAGTCTGGTGGTCATCTGGTTTTCGATCAAACTGAGTCCATGACCACCGTTGATGTAAATACTGGTGCGTTTGTCGGGCACAGAAATCTGGAAGAGACCATTTTTAAAACCAACCTGGAGGCCGCGCAGGCAATTTGCCGGCAGCTTAGACTCAGGAATCTGGGTGGCATCATCATTATTGATTATATCGACATGTCTATCGAAGAGCACAAGCGGCAGGTAATGCGCGCAATGGAGAAAGCTCTGGACCGGGATCATGCCAAAACCCAGGTCTGTGAGGTTTCGTCTTTGGGACTAGTGGAAATGACACGAAAGCGCACCAGTGAAAGTTTGGAACAAACATTGTGTTCTGAATGTCCCACATGCTCCGGTCGTGGTTTACTGAGGACTGCAGAGACTGTTTGTTACGAAATTTCACGAGAAATTATTCGTCAGGTTCGGCAATTTGATGTCAAATCGCTTACAGTGGTAGCAGCGTCGGAGGTAGTTGATATGTTTCTGGACGAGCAATCACACTACTTCGCCGAATTGGAAACCTTTGTCGAAGTGCCGATTCGATTGCAGGCAGAGACCATGTACAATCGCGATCAATACGATGTCGTTATTGTATAGAAAAAAACTATTCATCTCTGTGTAGGATTCAGTTAAAGCTGCCCCTCGCTCGATGGTCCGGTAGCGACAACGGAAAGGTTTGATTTAATCGGCCAGACAGCTGTTTTATGGGACGTTGGCAATATCGCGGCGTCTCTGAGTTAACACTGCACTACACCGTTCGAACCTCCAGCCTCTGATCAGGAAATAGCAAAACTCAAAATATGCTTGTCCGTGCTCTTACAAAAACGGGTAAATACCTCCTTTATTTACTGGCTGGTTTACTCATTTTGGTTGCCTTGCTGGCGGCCTTTGCGCGGCTCGCTGTATTTTATGGCGAAGACTACAGCGAACGACTGGCCTCAGTCGTCAGTCGTTATATTGGCAGTCCTGTTCAAATCAGTGATATTGACCTGGTTTGGGACCGCTTCGATGCCAGCGCCAGTTTGTCTGATGTACGTATTCTGACTGAAGATGGCACCGAGACTTTACTGGTCTTGCCGAGTATTGAGCTTGAATTGAATCTTCGTGACATGTTGTTGCAACGTAATCTGACTGTTCGCAATATACAGTTGAAGAATCTCTCTTTGCTTGCTGCATACGAAGGTCATGGTAAATTAAAAATTCAGGGGCGCGGTATAACTGGCAGCCGGAGTAATCCTGAATCGTCAGGTAATCAAACGGGGTCGACCGACAACTCTGCCAGTGTAAACCTCAATACAGATGACTTGCACTCTGAAGCAAAAGATGGTGAAAAAGGTGGTATCGGCCAGCGAGGACACAGCGCACTGAGTTGGCTATTTAATGCGGAACGTATAGCGATACTTGAGAGCGATATCACCCTGACTGATGCCACCCGAGATAAAACTTATCGTATTGATAATGTGGATATCCGGGCCTTTAATAGCGGGGACCTTCACCAGATTCGCATCAGCAGTGCGTTGCCTGATGCAATGGGTGAAACCAGCGTGGCGTCGTTTGATTTTACCGGACGTAGTGACGACGTCAATGATTGGAGTGGTCAGTTCTACGTTGATGCGAAACGTCTGAATCTCTCGGAGATTTCTGATTTCTGGCGTGATCAGCATCAACGCTATAACGGCACAGCGGATGTTCAGTTATGGGGCCGTTGGCGCGGTACACGAATTAACCAGGTCAGGGCCATAATGAATGGCAAAGATCTGTTGATGGGTCTGCCTATGTCAGATTCGGATCAGACAGCAATGCTGGAGGCAGACAAGATTGAACTTGATCTTGACTGGAATCGAACTGAAGCTGGCTGGGACTCTTCCTTTAACCGACTGCTAATTGACTACAATGGTGAACCCGAAAAATCACTCCGGCTTGATGGTCTTGATCTTTTCACGCAGCGTGATGAAAACGGTGATCGACAACTTCGTATGGCGGGGCCGGATATTTCTATAGCGCAACTCCGGCCGTTACTGAGTTTTGCGCGTCCGTTTCACAGCAAGCTTGCGATAGTGGATCGATTTCGTGATGGTGTGATGCGCGACTGGGTGATTGGTGGCACCGTGCAAAGCGGTAATCTTAATCTTGCGATTGTAAAGGCTAATCTGGAAAAATTTGCATTTGATCCCTTACCAGGTACAGCTGAGTCGAAGGCTTCTCCCGGAGTTAGCGGGCTGTCTGCAGAAGTCTATTTTAATAACGATGCCGGTTACCTTAATCTAAAGCCTCAAAGCCTTGGTTTTTTGGCACCTGATCTTTTTGATGAGCCCTTGCCGGCACTTGATGCGCAAGGGGTGGTACGGTTCGCTAAAAAGGGCGACGAATGGATTGTCGCCGCGGAACATGTGAAGGTGGGGTCTGTGGATATAGCCACTGACACCAGCTTTAGACTGGTTTTGAATCAGTATGGCCAGCCGTTACTTGATCTGAATACCTCGGTAAATCATGTGAATTTGGCCAAAGTCCATGCTTACTACCCATCAAAGGTGATTAAGCCCACGTTGCTGGATTGGCTTAATACATCGATTATTGATGGCAGTGTGGTGCGAGGGCAGGTAACGTTATCAGGCGATCTTTCCGATTTTTCACCGGCACAAAACAAAGGCGTATTTTTTGGAGAGGTAGATATAGTAGACAGCACCCTGGACTTCAAAGCGGGGTGGCCGCGTGCCACTGATATGGATGGCAACCTCACTTTTAACACACAGTCCATGCGCGGTCGGGTATATCAGGGTGCGATGCGGAAAGCGAGGTTCAGCGACGCAAGATTGTATATTGCTGATTTACAGAATCCTGTGCTCGATTTTCAGACCAATGCAATTGGACCTCTGGATGACATGCTGGATTTTGCTCAGCGCGGGCCGTTGGCAGAGGAGATCGGTGAGTTTTTTGGTGATGCGACAGGGGGCGGCGCATCGCGTCTGGAGCTGGATGTCGCCATACCTCTCAAAGGTGAACTGGACGATCAACTCAGAGTCGATGGCAAAGTGGTGCTTGAGAATGCTCAGATAAATGCAGCTGAATTCGGGCTTGATCTGGAGTCGGTTACCGGTGAAGTAAGCTTCAATCAAGAGGGTGTCGAATTCGATGGATTGCTGGTGAGATACCTGGGCGTACCTGTTCGGGTTGATGCGGTGCAAAGAACGGTGGGTGCAAAACAGATCAATACGATTAGCGTGAATGGACCCGTTTCAATCGCCAGTGTGCTGCAATCTTACGAAGTACCGTTGACTGAGCCTTTTGAAGGTTTGTCCGATTGGCAGGTCAGACTTGACATCACACGTCGCGGGGAAGGATCAAAGG
This sequence comes from uncultured Granulosicoccaceae bacterium, assembly GCA_964574535.1. GTDB lineage: Bacteria > Pseudomonadota > Gammaproteobacteria > Granulosicoccales > Granulosicoccaceae. The sequence continues at coordinate 54,908 of CAZNOB010000004.1, forward strand.
CGCAAGTTGAACTCACCGCAACCAGTGATTTATCGGGTACGACAATCGAATTACCGGTGCCGTTCGATAAGCCCTCAGATGTCCTTATGGATGCGAAGGTGTATCGCAATTTCACTGCAAAAGAGAGTGACTGGTGGGTGGAACTGCCGGGCCTTGCGCAGGGTCGACTTCGTCTCGATCAAGACGGCGAACTCGAGAGCATGGCAATAGCGCTGGGTTCGTCGAATAATACTGTTTTGCCCTGGAGTGGAATAGCCGTGCATGGTGATGTTGTTCGACTGGATGCGCTCGGCTGGCTGAATTTCGGTCTGGATTTGGAAGAAACCGGTGATCAATCCAGCAAGAGCGAATTTCCACTCTTCGCCAATGTGAGTGCTCGCTCGATGCAGACCGGTTCTCAGGATATTGGTGCAGGCATGTATATCGCCTACCGCGATGGACCTCATCAGGTTCATCGAATAGAAAATCGTTATGCGAACGGGGAGTTAAGGCGACTGTTGAATCCTGATTCCGAAGATCCCCTGGTGGTGAGGCTGGATCATCTGGATAAAAAGCTTTTTGAGGCGCTGAAAGCTGCTGACGCTGAAGATACCAGTGTGACAGATCGTTCACTTGATCCGCGTACAATTCCGCCGCTGGATGTGATTGTAAAGGAATTGAAATGGGATGATTGGCGCTTTTCGCGAGTTGCGCTTCGTACGCAGCCGGAAGATCGGGGGCTAGTCATTGCGGGACTGACTGCACGCCAAAAATCGATGAGAGTGAGTGGCAACGGCCGCTGGGAAGTCTATGACGCTGGCTCGGTGCGTTCACATGCAACTAC
>CAZNOB010000004.1:55830-67586 GCA_964574535.1 uncultured Granulosicoccaceae bacterium
CGCGATATCGTGCGCACCGGACTGGAATACACCACAATTAACGGGAGTTTTTCGATTGCCAACGGACTTGCATCAAGTCAGACCTTATTGCTCACCGGACCCGTTGCTGAAATTCTGGTGCATGGCAGTTCAGATTTTGTGAATCGTATTTATGATCAAACGGTCGATGTGTTGCCGCGTGTCAGTGGCGCGTTGCCCTTGATTGGTGTGCTCTCGGGTGGCCCTGCTGCTGGCGTTACGGCGTTAGTGGCAGACGGTATTCTCAAAGGGCTGGGAGTTAACCTTGATGAAATTGGACGCCGACGCTACACGTTGACAGGTCCCTGGGATGCACCGAATTGGGAAACAGTTAACCTTCAGGCTGGCAGGTAGTGAATTGAAATTCTTTGTTTTGGCGCTTTTAATTTTGGGGTTTAACCGCGTTTTCCCTGAGTAGTACCAAAAGGCCGGATTTCGCTTTGGTTGCCTTTTTATTTGTGGTGATGGTTTTCAGGTTTGGCTCTTCATCGGCTGTTATTTCGATCCGGGCGTTTGCCTGTCGGACCAATTGTCGGACTTGCTGAAGATCGGCGGACGGGTAATTTTGTCGGAGCTCATCGACATAATCAGGCAGCGCAGTCAGTAACTTCTCGCGCATGGTTTCGTGTGCTGATGCGGGCTTCGGGCCACTGCCCTGCGGGTTTGCCAGTATCTCCATCAGGTCGCTGGCGACACCACTTTTCCGCAACAATTTACTAATATATTGTAAATGCCTTTTGTGCGCTCCTCTGGTGCTGACCGGGGGGCATTTTTTTATGGCATCTTCGATCTCAACAGGTAGAGGCAGCTTTTTAAGTTTGCGAGGGGGCAGGCAGGTCAGTTGTCGGGCGAACTCACGAATCTCATCCGATTCCCGTTTTCTCTGAGATTTACTGGGTTCCAGGTCATCGTGATGAAGGTCTTCAGAAGGCTCGGTCTCCTGGCGAGATGAGGGTAATTCCATCGTAAATCCTGAGTTGTTGTTGCTTAAACACAAAATGTTGCAAAAAATTAACACTTTTTCTTGACAGTGATTGTGGAGAAAAGTTAATGTTGTGCCCGACGCAATTCGTGCTTTAGCTGGTAATCTAGCGCTCGGTTGTAAAAAAACAACAGAGCCGAAACGGAACTTCGGATGAATGTAGAAAACAAAAATAAAGCACTCGACCGGCCTATAAGACTGGTAACACCAATTTACCCTTGGCGCTCTTTAAATTATGTCAGATAGCGCAGATGTAAGAGTTGAATGATGGACAAAGTTAATCATAGAACCATAGTGTTGTCTGTGCTGGCAATTGTAATTTCCGCACCAGTCACCGGATGGTCGCAACCTTATTCCAGCGGCACGGATTACAAGATTACGTTGCCGGGCGCGCAACCTGCGTTTAGCTGGCAGAAGGCGGATGAAATCGACGCCGAGCTCCCGCATTCCGAGATGCTGTTCAAACTGTCTCCGATCACAGTTGAAGATCCTGAGACAGCTGAAGATAGTACTGGATGGAACGGTGATATCAGCCTGCGTAGAATTGACTTTCTAGCCCCTGGTGAAGCCCGAATGCAGGATATTCATCATGGATTCTCCTACTCAGCGGGTATTGCGCTTGACCATGAGGGCAGTGCGTCATCGAATGGCAAAGAGTTTGTTGGTGATTCGCATTTTATCAGTAGCCGACAACTGGGAATTCACTATGGTCGACTTGGGTCTGTTAATTATAGCGGAGTCGATCTGAGTTTTCGTCAGTTCAAAGATAGCGCCGAAAATTCTGTCTCGTCGCGCGACGATAAAGAACTTTGGTCACTCGGTGTCACCACAGGCAGGCGTTTTGCGCTGACTGGGTTAGACACAAATGATCCAATTTGGACGTTGTCTTTGCGTGGGCAGTTCAATCTAATTGATAAACCAAATGATGCAGTAGCGGTAGAGAATCAGCAATGGTATCTGTCGCCGGGCCTTCATTGGGAAAACAATAGTTTCCAGATGAGTGCCGATGTCCTGATGCCTTTTTTACAAAGCGGTGAGTACGAAGAAGAAACCGATTATCGCATCAGAGCAAAAATTCAAAAACGGTTCTAACTGCTCTGCTGAGAATAGATAACTAAAACTCGATTACATCCCAGTCGTCAGGCTGGAGACTACCGTCACTCAGCAGCAGGCGTTTGTCGGCTGCCACATGACTGTAAAGCCTGATTAGATTTTCATTGGTTAATTTTCCGAATGCCGTTCGGAAAATCACTTCCTTCGAATGTAACTCGTCAAGCCTTCCAAGTGATGCTTTGTCGGTTCCTATTAAAATAGTTGAGTAGCGGCTGTTCGATTCATAATTTTCAATCCAGCGTTTAACCTGCGGGAAGTTTTCCTTCATCGAATACGAGGTATCTGCGACTATTAGCGATATAGGTTTGTTCGCAGTTAAATAAAAATGCGCGGCGCCCCATAAAAGTAACTGCACGAGGATCAGTGCGCTGAAAATCTTCATGGTTTTCATTGCTTACATCTCTGAATTTAACAGATTGCCAATCCGGTATGAGGCAGATTCTGCACTTGATTCAATATAGGCGCCTTCAGCCAGGCTTGCCATTGCCTTCAAATGTTCTGAAGACAGTTCATAGGCGATTGAGTGAATTGGTATGCCTATCCATTCCATCACTGTGGATACATCTTCATAAGCGAGGCCCTTATTTGTTTCGCCGTCGGATAGTACGAATATCACCAGTTTATGATCAGGATTCTCCCTGGCGAATCCCGATAGTTCATTTGCGGCAACTAAAACGGCATCGTTAGTGGCGGTTCCACCGCCGGTTTGCAGTTGTTCAACCGCTCCGATAAACAAGGACTTCTGTTGAATATTGAACGGTCGAATACTGAGGTCAACATTGACTCGGTTGTTATAGCTGACCAGGCCAATTGAATTTCCCGAGCTGATCAAATCAGATGATTCAATCAGAGCTTTTTTTAAGTTCTTAATTCTTGAACCATCCATAGAGCCTGATACGTCTGCGACAAACATAGCCGCAATGGGTCTTCCGCCAGATTTCTTTTCTTTCCAGATCTTTTGGGCATTGAGGATCATTGCCCCGTTTTGCAATGTATAGCTGCTTTGGTAGTCAGATTGTTGGCCGAAGCCGTAGTCGTCGACAACGCGCTGGTTTTTCGCCAGAAATTCGGCAAAAAGTTCAAGCACTGCCAGTTCACTGCTGTCTGCTTCGGTGGTTGCGTAGAGAGGGCTATCGTGGCGAACACCAAATGGAACAAATTCATAGTCTCCCATGCCTTTGACATTGACCCACGATTGATGCTCCATCACCAGAGCATCCAGCACCCCGCTTTCTACTGCTGCATCACGCATCTGCAGTGTGTTTTGTGCCACAAATGGGACACCCGCTTGAAAAGCTTCGAATGCACTTGCGACATCTGGCGCTAAATACTGGCTTTCGTCGCCTTCTGCAAAAGCGTTGAGTACGGTGAGTAGAAAGTTCAGGCCAGTACTGGATTGATAGGGGTTGGTATAACCCATCGCAAAAGTGCCCCCTGTGACAGCCGTGAGCAGCTTTTGTATATCAAGATTGCCGTTGCTGGTGATCAATTCTTTCTTTGATGATCGAACGATGACCCCGGCGGTGTTAGGTGCTGTTACTTCTGCAATTTTTTTCAGAGCGATGCCCTGCGCACTAAGCATATCTCCCCATAAATGATTGCTTGGTGAGAATGCTTCCGGGGTGTTGCGTTGTGCAAGGATGAATTGCGCCCCCAGCCCGGATGCAATTTTACGGATTCCAACTTGAGCGACTTTTCCATTGTCAAGTTTGTAGCGTTGTTGATTGAACGAATTTGCCATCTCGATGTAGAGGCCATCACGTCCATTACCAGCTTTTTCTGATGAAGTGAAGATTTCTACTGCCTCTGTGCTGCTGCTGTCACGTGCTGCCAGTGTCATTGGGTATTCGCTGATACTGGGTAACATTGACAACAAATTAGTCTGCGACAGTTGGATATTCGCCCGATAGTTATTTTCTCTGCGTGACGGCAAAACAGTTTCTGTGATCAACGTGTTCAGACTTTCCAGCGCAGCTTCTTTGCTGTCTACTTCTTTTGGACTACAGGCTATCAGAGTGAGGCACAGGCTTGTGACGAAGCAGAGTTTTGTCCAGGGCCGATTATGCATAAAAGAAGTCATTGTGTTTGCTCCACGTGGTAGTCACATGCTTTGTTGTTTGGCGATACTGGCAAGGTCTTTAAGACGTGCCAATGTTTCGGTTCGCTCAAAAGCGCCAATCTCTTGAATATTGGCTACCTCAACCGAGGTGTCAGACAATGCCTTAAATAGTTTGCGATTCTCAGAAAGCAACGATTCAAGTTTTTGTTGCTGCGCGGTGACTTGTTGAGCTGTATCCGGGCTGTCGTGGCGGTTAAGGCTGACAATGCTGTGGCCAACTCCCACCATATCCGACAAATTTTGCAAAGACTGATTTTGTACATTGCGTGCAGCGTTGAGGTAAGTGCTGGAACTCAGTTGTTTGCCACGAAAGCGATTGGCGATAATTTCATGAAAATCGTTTAAAAGTTCAGTTAGCGTATCTGCCTGGCGTGCCCCTTCTTTGTTATCCATTGCCGCCAGATCTTTACCCATACTCTGCAATCTCTGCATCATCTCGCTGTGTTCGCGCTGCTCTCTGTCCAGCAACTTATTGATGACATCTTCATCCAGGTATCCGAACAACCGGTAACAGAGCGGAACCAAAGCAATAGCGAGTACGGAAAGCAATGCATAGCCCAGAGTGACAAGCCAGCTGGCTTGAAACCACCATTGAAATGCGACAACAAGCGCCAGAGTTAGCGCTGCAGCGATGCCGATAGCTGCCTTCACAGAATAATCCTCAGTCCACTAGCCTTTTCCGGCTCGTTTTGAACCGTTTCTCTAAGTATAACGATGTAGGGGATATGCGGGTAATTGGCTGCTTATTCAACTGCTAATATTTTGGTGAGATTGAGGCGCATGGTGAGTTTGTCGTGTCTGAATTGCTCGATTTTGATCGGGATTACCTGGCTATCTGCGGTGGTGGTGGCGAGCCACATGATCGTTTTACGGTTGCTTGCCTCTCGTTTTATATTGATTCGAGTTGCATCTGTTTCCCATGACCCGGTGTCGATCCTCTCTGAGCCTTCGTTGGTAAAAACGATTTTCTGCACTCGGCTGCGCCTTTGGATTTTTGCTTCGAACGTGCTGAAGTTGGCGTTATTTTGAAATTCATGCAATAGAAGCAGCGTCATCGATAGTCGGTCGAGTGTGCCGGGTTCTAATGAATCTACAACAGTTTTCGTGCCGCGGGTAGTACTGAACTTATTGTTTTTGCGATCAAAATCGATTTGGTAGTTGCGATCTGAATCGCCTTTGTCGGTGTAGCTATATCTGACCGATTCGAAAGGATGTGCGAGGCTCGGCAGAACCGAATGCTCGCGAATTTTTCCTTTTCCCGACCATTTGAAAATACCCCTCGGGCTGGTTTGAATTATAAAATCAAAAGAGCCTTCGCTATTTTTTAGCAAACTAACGGTAGCATTACCAGCAGTGATGTAGTCATTTTCAACGGAGTATTGAGCTCTGAATGTTTTTAACGGTTTATCAGATTCGGCAAAGGTGGTCTGCCAGGGCACAAACAAGCAGATGCAAGTCACAAAAACCATGCTCAGCCAGCCCGACACCGCAGGTGTCCGGTTAACTGATGAGCTGTGAGAAAGACTATTCATGTCTGTGGGGCCGTCGATTACCCGAATCATTCGTTGAAAGGGTTAAACCTGGCCTGAACAGGGTTAGCCAGGTGGATATTTATCGTTGGTTTAAGGGCAGCTTGTTCTATATGAAAGAAAGCTCTTCCTATAACAGTATGGGGTACTTCAGGTTTTTACCCTGATAAATTATATGACCATTTTGACACTCAATGGTTTTATTCAAACACATTTGTACCACCTTCCAATATAACTGATGCTCTTTTTTCAGCACTCTCCTGGCCAGTAAGTCTGTAGTATCCTGACTGAAAACCGGGACCACGCTACGAGCTATTACTGGGCCGCCGTCCAGTTCCTCTGTCACAAAGTGAATACTGCAGCCATGCCATTCGTCCTGATTGTCGATTGCTTGCTGGTGAGTGTTGAGTCCGGGGTGTCGGGGTAACAGGGATGGATGAATATTGAGCAGTTTTGACTGAAACTGCCGTGTGAAATCGCCGCTCAAACGCCGCATAAAACCGGCCAACAGAATTAAGTCCGGTGATCCTTGCATAATTCGATCTGCAAGTGCACGGTCGAAGTCTTGTCTGTGCGTGTATTCTCGATGGTCCACCACATCAGTTCTGATATTGTGATCTTTGGCAAACTGCAACCCACCGGCGTGCGGATTGTTTGAGATTATGTGAGTGACACTTGCGTTGAGCAAACCTTTTACGCAGGCCGCATGAATCGCCTGCATATTTGATCCTCTGCCAGACAGCAGAATGGTAAGCTCAGGCAGCTTTTGAGTGTTCATTTATTATTTATATTCAAGGCGCGCAGGGGTATTGGGTGTGGCAGCAGTAACGTCACCTATCTTTATTACGGATTCTCCGTATTCAGTTAGTAATGCTGTCGCCTCCGCCTCGTGTTCTTCAGCCACAATCACTGCCATACCGATTCCACAATTGAATGTTCGTCGCATTTCTGCGTCGGTGATCGCGCCTTTTGTTTGCAGCCAGTTAAAAATAGCTACTTCAGGTAACGCATGAGAATAAATATTAGCGACTGTTCCCTCCGGCAGGGATCTTGGAATGTTCTCAGTGATACCTCCGCCCGTGATATGTGCCAATGCGGCTACTGGCAGTTGGTTCAGCAGATTTAAAATCGATTTAACATAGATTCGGGTAGGTGCCATCAGTTGCTCTGCCAGAGTGCTGTCTCCCAGGGGCATTGATGGGCTGTCTTCGCTCACTTCCAGTACTTTCCTGACCAGAGAATAGCCATTCGAGTGACACCCCGATGACATTAAACCCAATATGGAGTGGCCGGGTTTAACGTTCTGCTTGTCGAGTATGGCACTTTTTTCGACCACGCCGACTGCAAAGCCTGCCAGGTCATATTCGTCGGAATCGTACATGCCGGGCATTTCAGCAGTTTCACCACCGATCAGTGCGGCACCTGAAATCACACAGCCGTCTGCGATGCCAGTGATGATGCGCTTCGATTTTTCGATATCTAGCGCGCCGGTCGCGTAATAGTCTAGAAAGAACAGCGGTTCAGCGCCGCAAACCAATATATCGTTGACGCACATCGCAACCAGATCAATGCCGATACTTTGATGATGATTAAGCAGGTTTGCCAGCATCAGTTTAGTGCCGACCCCGTCAGCACCTGAAACCAGAACTGGCTCCCTGTACCGATCTACTGGTAATTCAAACAGGCCGCCAAAACCACCAATGCCGCCAATTACCCCCGGGCGTTTGGTGCGTGCGATATCGGGCTTGATCTGATTAACCAATTCAGCCCCGGCGTTGATGTCAACTCCGGCGTCTCGGTAACTGAGGCTTTTCTGTTTATTCATAGCGTTCCAGGCGATGCTACGGATTGGGATCAGGCAGCCGGGAGGCTGTCATCAGTAAAAAGTGATTTTACCTTGCTGGACGGTGTCTGGGTTACAATTCTATTTTTAAAATTATCATCTAAAGGTACGAAGCGGGTGAAGATACCTACACGGTTAAAACTGCAGACCATTGTCTGCGTTATTGGCGCGCTGTTTTTTGTCGTTTCGCCTGGTTTCACGCAGACGAATTCAGGATTTACGGTAGAGGTGGTGGTTGCTGACCCCGGGACAAGAGAGCGCGACAGTGCTTATTGGCTGGCGCTTGACCGAGTATTGAGTCGTGATTTGCCGGATGGCAGTGTCGATGATCCTACTCGGTCCGAGCTGCTTCGTGAGCCTGCGCGCTATGTGCAGGCGTATCGATACCGCCCATTTGTGCCGACTGCAGACACTGATGGGCTAGCAACTCGGCAAGTCCGAGAAGGGGCTCCGCCGAACAGTGTGATTGCGGTGACCTTTCCAGCCACTTTGCTGAATATAATTCAGCGGCAAAACCAGCCGATAGAAATAGTGGAAGAAGCCGTGCTTCCTGGAAACGGAAATATTCTGGCTTTGATCGCGGTGGAACAAGACGGTAGTCAGTTCATTATTGGTGGGAGTCGAGGTCAAAAGTTTCAGTCTCGTCTTCTGCAGTTGGGTGCGGCAAACAATTTATCTTTTGAGTTTCCGCTAATGGACAATGATGATCTTCAGCTTGTTCAGCCTGCTAATGTGCTCTACAACGAAACTCAGGCACTTAATTCAATTCTGGAAAAATACAATACCGGCAGCCGGATTACAGGGGCGCTGGTTCGAGTATCAGCAACAGCCTGGCAATCTGAGTGGCGTCTCGAAATACCGGGTAAACAACCCCGGGTGGTAAATCTTACCACTCAAACTTTGGATGAGGCTCTGATAACCGCAGTAACTGAAATTGCAGGCACCGGTGATCATAGTTCGATCAGCAGTGCGTATCTGGCCAGTGATGCGGCGTTTCAGCGCAGCGGGGTGGCGCTGCGGGTTGAGAACCTGAATTCACTTGCTCACTATGAGCAGGCACTGGAATTATTGCGCACTATTGACCCGCAAATCATCACTGAATCGCTTGAGCCGGGTTATACCGTCTTTCGCGCCCCATCTTCTAATGCTACCGCGCTGCAACAGCGTTTATCCAGGCAGTCGCGGTTTATCGCGTTACCTCAGAATGGATTAAGCAGCGAGTTGATTTATCAGTTTCAGTAACGGAACGTTGGCGATGCATCCCCAGTTACCACTACCTATTGCTCAGGAAACTGGTCCCAGTCTGAGCAATTTTTCACGTGGTGATAATGGCTTGGTTGTCGATATTATTGCCGGCCTTTTTGGCAGTAACAATAATCGGCAGGTTTACGTGTGGGGCACCGCGCAAAGCGGTAAGACTCACTTACTGGCTGCCGCTCATCAACAGTGGCTGGCTGCCGGGCGTCGATCTTTTTACGTATCGTTGAAAGAGGAAACGTTAGCAGCAGGATTACTGGAAGCGCTGGATGGTTATGATTTGATTGCACTTGATGATGTAGATAGCGTCGCAAGTAACAGTGACTGGGAGCGAGCGCTATTTAATTTAATTAATTTTACCCGTGAAGGACAGGGGAAGATCCTGTTTTCCGCAATGTCGGCGCCATCAGCAGATGTCTGGGGACTGGCTGATCTGGTCTCGCGTCTGTCGTGGGGGCCAGTGCTTAAACTGGAGGCGCTGAACGAAAATGATATTCGCACAGCAGTGCTGTCATCAGCAGAACAGCGAGGTATGAAAGTTGACGCTGAGGCAGTGGATTTTTTGCTCAAGCGCTATAGCCGCGACCTAAATAGTTTATTGCAGGCGATGGACGTTTTAGATAAGGAGTCTCTGTCGGCCGGTCGTGAGCGAATTACGATCCCTTTTCTAAAACGTTGTTTTGTGTTTGATTAAACAGCTTGTCGAACTTTGCGTAGTACACGCAGCCGAAAAACCACATAAAAGTCAGTGCGACTAAAATCCAGCCTAGCCAGTTTTTATCAGGGCGATGAATAATGGCGTCTACACCGAAGGCAAAGTAAGGTAGCGCCAAAAAACTCGCCCACTGATGGGTGTAGTTTTTACCATGCAGAATGCCGCGAAGAGCGGGCATCATTGGCAGCAGTGCGATGGCCAGAACGATACTTTTAGGCGATCCCGGTGGCGCCAGCCAGATAATCCACAACATTAAAAAAGCAAGCGTTCCGAAATATCCGCCAAGCGCGATGACTCGCCAGGTAGCGCGATGTTTAAGGTTCATGGTCACTGTTTCCATAAGTCTTGCAGTAAGTGATTTTTATTTTAGTTTTAAAGCAATTTTGGCTACGCGTTGACCCAGAGCGGAACATAATGTCTTTTCATCCTGGGTCAGGGTTGCTTTTATGTTGTGCCCTGATACCTGGCTTGCCCCATAGGGTGTACCACCGCTAGATGTGGAGTTTAATGCCGGTTCAGTATAAGGAATGCCCACCATGATCATGCCGTGATGCAACAACGGCAGTAGCATAGTAAATAAGGTGCTCTCCTGACCGCCGTGCATGGTTGAAGATGATGTGAAAACAGCGGCCGGTTTGTCACACATTGCGCCCTGTAGCCACAAGTCGCTCGTTGAGTCGAAGAAATATTTTAGAGGCGATGCCATATTGCCGAAACGGGTAGGGCTGCCGACGATGAGTGCATCTGCTTCGTGTAAATCCGTTTTAGTGATAAACGGCGCCTGGACTTTATCTGTGGATTCCGGTGTAGATGTGTCTGCTCTGGAGATTTCAGGCACAGTGCGCAGCACCGGAGAGCAGCCTTCAACGTTAGTGATCGAGCGGGCGATCTGGTTTGCCATTCGACGAGTGTTGCCGTCACGGCTGTAGTACAGCACAACGATATTACAGCTCATCAAGAAGCTCGACGATACGATCCAGAGGTCTGCCAATTGCAGCAGCATCATTAGTGGTCAGGATGGGGCGTTCGATCAGGATTGGGTGTTCCAGCATGGCGTCTATGAGCGCGTCATCGCTGTTTGACCCTGTGAGTTTCAGAGTTTTATACAGAGTTTCGCTACGACGTATTAATTGAGCAGGTGTGATGTCAAGCAGTTCCAGGATCGATTTTAGGGTTTTACGATCCGGTGGCGTTTTCAGGTATTCGACAATGTTGGCGTCAATTTCCCTGGTTTTCAGGAGTTCCACAGCTGCGCGGCTCTTGGAACATCGGGGATTGTGATAGAGCGTGAAGGTATTTGGCATGATAGCTGGTGCGATATTGCGATGACTTATTGTAGCGGGAAGCGGTGCCATTTTGGCAATTTGCTTGCCCGTAAATACACGTAAGCCTGCCTACCCAGGGGGTACGTTGGCCTGCGACTCGATCACATTCTAGCAGTGAGCTGATCCGATGAGTGGTAACGCGCTTTTTATAGATGATAATTCGCCTCAATTTGCCGATCCGGTGTCTGGCAAGCTGGATATCTTTGCGATCCTGGCTGAGCTGCGTCGTGAAGGCATTATCTCTGAAGAGAACCATAAAGTGTTGTCTTCTGTTCGGGCGAATGCCACTGGTGACGACAAAAACGCGCTGCAGGTCATAGCGGACTGTGGTTGGGATCATCTGCAGCAGCCGGGTAAGAAGATAACACTCGACCGAATGATTGAGTGGCTATCAGCAAAGGTTGACATGCCGGTAAAAAAGATAGATCCCTTAAACATTGATGTCGCTTCAATTACTGGTGTGATGTCTTTGGCTTATGCGCGTCGGTTTAATATCATCGCGCTGGAAGTTTCACCTCAGTCAGTGATTATTGGCACTGCCGAACCATTTTTTGAAGGATGGGAGGCCGAGCTTGCCGGAGTACTTCGAAAAACTATCGTGCGGGTTCTGGTAAATCCGGACGATATTAAACGCTACCTGCATGAATTTTATAACGTATCGAAGTCAGTGCTTGGCGCGAAGAACGACCAGAGTAGTGCTGAGAGCAGTAAGGTTCAAAACCTTGAACAACTTATGGAGCTTGGCCGCAAAGGCGGACTGGATGTCAATGATCAGCATGTAGTGAATATTGTTGATTGGCTTCTGCAGTATGCATTTGAACAACGCGCCAGTGATATTCATCTTGAACCGGGACG
>CAZNOB010000004.1:67686-76176 GCA_964574535.1 uncultured Granulosicoccaceae bacterium
AACATCCTGCAGGCTCCTAACGGTATTATTCTGGTCACCGGGCCAACCGGTTCTGGTAAAACCACAACGCTCTATACCAGCCTGCAGCAACTCGCCACACCTGAAGTCAATTTATGTACCGTCGAGGATCCTATTGAGTTAGTGGTGCCTGCATTTAATCAGATGCAAGTGCAGGCGAATATTGAGCTGGACTTTGCTACCGGTGTAAGAACCCTGCTAAGACAAGATCCCGATATCATTATGATCGGAGAGATTCGTGATTATGAAACCGCACAAATGGCGATTCAAGCGGCATTAACGGGTCATCTGGTTATTAGTACTTTACACACAAACGACGCGCCGGCAGCAATCTCTCGCCTGCTGGAGTTAGGCGTCCCTTATTATTTGTTACGTAATACTATTGTTGCTGTACTGGCGCAGCGACTGGTGCGTACTTTATGTACTGAATGTTCTGCTCCTGTGCCGATAGATCAGGACGCATGGAATGGCTTGGTTGAGCCGCTGGTGCTTGAAGCGCCCGCTGAAATCAAGGTCAATGCAGGTTGCCGGGTTTGCAGGGATACGGGGTATAAAGGTCGGGTTGGTATTTACGAAGTGATGGAAATGACCGAATTGCTCAAAACTCACATCACCGCTGAAATGGATATCACTGAATTCCGTAAACAAGCTATCCGAGATGGTATGGAGCCTTTGCGCGTAAGTGGTGCCAGAAAGGTCGCCGCTGGTAAAACAACTATGGCGGAAGTTTTGCGAGTAGCGCCACCGCCAATGGGGTAGTCTTAAATCTCCAGCCTGCATTATTCATAAGGATTCAGGGTCCGGAGTCAATAACGCTAAACAGTCGCCCGATCGTCTGAGAAGCGTGCCCTCACGCGCCGTGGGATCGGGTGGGATGTAACCCGCTATTGGCCTTGGCGTCGAATAGACAGTCTGTCGTTTTAGGATTAACCATTAATTCATTGCAAACACTATAAATAAAGACATAAAAACTCAATTCGCAGTCGCCCCCTGAATAATTCTGGCGAGTGAGATGCTGATTCAGCGGTGAAGTGAGATGCGAAATTATACTGGTGACAAGTAAGCCAATTAATGTGAAAGTCGTCTGTCTGATATAAAATACTGTCAAGCTGGCACGATCTGCAAAATTGCCTGTCGTGATGATAGTGTTTTTCCTGGGCATCAATATTTACGCATTGATTTTTTCTATCTCCAAGTGTTACGAGACTTAATTTTTATGAGTGACAAACCTTCCGTTGTCCAGGTTAATCCCATCTATGCACCAACTCAGCAGGCGCTGGAACTGTCATACAACGTGCATCGTTTGTGGGAGTCTGACAATAAGGCAGAATTTCTCGCACAAATTAGCGAACAAATCACTGGTGTAGTCACTGACGGAGGTTCTGGTGCCAGTGCTGAATTGCTGCGCCAATTGCCAGCGGTGAAAGTGGTGTCAGTATTTGGAGTTGGTGTTGATGCAGTTGATCTGGACTATTGCAAATCTAATGGTATCCGTGTGGGGAACACCCCCGATGTGCTCACTGACGATGTCGCTGATATTGCGATATCCCTGGCATTAGGGAGTTTTAGGCGATTGGCGTTCTCGCATAATTATACTTGTGAAGGTCGGTGGGCGAGCGAGGGTCCAGCTCCATTAACCACCAAGTTCAGTGGTTGCGAGGTGGGCATTTTCGGACTGGGTCGTATAGGGACTGCGATTGCCAGACGAGCAGAGGGATTCGGTTGTTCCATTAGTTATTGCAATCGCAGTAAAAAATCGGACAGTAATTATCGGTATTTCAGCGATGTAACAGAAATGGCGGCGGCCGTTGACTGCTTGATTCTGGCCGTCGCACCGACACCAGCGATGCAGGGCGTAATCAATGCCGACGTGCTAAATGCGCTGGGTCCAAATGGTCATTTAGTTAATATTTCTCGAGGCCTGGTTATCGATGAGCCTGCATTAGTTGCTGCGTTACAGGAAAACCGAATCGCCGGGGCAGGGCTCGATGTATTTGCAAATGAGCCAAATGTTCCATCAACGCTTTTCTCTATGCCCAACGTTATGTTGCAACCGCATGTTGCCAGCGGCACAGTACAAACTCGGACAGCAATGGGGCAGTTGATGCTCGATAATCTGGCGAGTTTCTATCGGAGTGAGGAGCTAAAGGCATTTGTCGCCTGATCCGGTGCTTTCGATAAACAGCTACTCTGCGACAGGTAAGGATAGGGCGAGCGGAGTTGATATAAAGTCACAAGGGGGCTGTGGAAATGCTGCTGGCGAATTGATCCCAATGTTTGTGCTGAAGGAGTGCGTATTCTGCTCAGTGATTTTGAAGAAATCCCTGAAGTAATCGTTGGCGGCTCATGCGCAGATGTCCGAGCACATGGTCAAAGCCCATCGTCCTTTCGTTTTGTTTACTCGGGGTTAGTCGAACGGAAGCGGTTTATACGGCTTCAAAATTACAGGGCCAATGGTTGAGCAGCCAAGGTCGCTGGACTGCTTGATGACCGGGATACTTAAAACGAGAATGCCTGCGGGAACGCAGGCATTCTGTCTGGTTTATTTACTTTGCCGCATCTAGTGAGCTGAAGAATGCTGCCAAATCGGCCATCGCCTGATCGCTGAGGCCGGCCGCCATTGGTGCCATGATGGCTGAATTTGCGCCTTTGCGCTCACCTGATTTAAATGCCTTCAACTGCGCAACAATGTAAGCTTCCTTCTGGCCTGCAAGGTTCGGGTAGTTAGGGATTGTGCTAACACCATTGGCGCCGTGACATGCGGCACATACGGTCGATTGTGCTTTTCCCGCTGCAACATCGCCAGCGGCAAATGCAGTAGATCCGAGCAAAGTCAGGGAGATAGCGATTAACAGTTTCATTTTGAATTATCCGATGATTGTACGTGCGTTACCTTACCTGAATAGCGATGAAGGTGCGCTTAATAGACTGGTTCGGGCTGACTTTCGCCGGCCCGAACCTTTAGTGTAGACTTAAGAAGCTTTCTTAAGTTCGGCGGCTTGTGCAATAACCACTTCGGCCACGTTTGATGGACATGGAGCATAGTGCGAGAACTCCATTGAGAACTGGCCGCGACCAGAAGTCATTGTACGCAGATCGCCGATATAGCCAAACATTTCACTCAGGGGGGCGTCAGCCTTGACTCGCACACCGGTGACACCAGCTTCCTGACCCTGAATCATACCGCGGCGGCGATTCAAGTCACCAATTACATCACCAACATGGTCTTCAGGTGTGAATACATCAATCTTCATAATGGGTTCGAGCAATTGGGGGCCCGCTTTAGGCATTGATTGTCGGTATGCCGCACGCGATGCAATTTCGTAAGCAACAGCGGAAGAATCCACAGCGTGAAAGGCACCATCGAGTAAGGTTACTTTGAAATCCAGGCAGGGATAACCCGCAAGGACACCTTTCTCGATACTCTGTTTGAAACCTTTTTCAACTGCCGGCCAGAATTCGCGAGGAACGTTGCCACCGGTCACCTTGGATTCAAAAGTGAAGCCGGTACCAACCTCTGCAGGTTCAATTGCGTAATCAATTTTCGCGAACTGGCCAGAGCCACCAGTCTGTTTCTTGTGGATATAGGTGTCTTCAACAGGCTTGGTGATGGTTTCACGATAAGCCACCTGAGGTTTACCAACTTCTACATCCACAGCGTGGGTGCGTCGCAGAATGTCGACTTTGATATCCAGGTGAAGTTCGCCCATACCCTTGATGATGGTTTCGCCACTTTCTTCGTCGGTTTCAACGTGAAATGAAGGGTCTTCCTGAACCATTTTGCTCAGAGCAATACCCATTTTCTCCGAGGCTGCTTTGTCCTTCGGAGAAACTGCAATCGAGATTACCGGAGCCGGGAATACCATAGGTTCGAGGGTTGCCGGATTCTTGGGATCGCACAGGGTGTGACCAGTCTGAACGTTCTTCATACCAACAATCGCCACAATGTCGCCTGCCTGCGCGGAATCGAGTTCTTCTCGCGAGTCAGCATGCATTTCAACGATTCGGCCAATACGCTCGGTTTTGCCGGTAAAGGTATTTAAAATCGTAGTGCCTTTTTCCAAAGTTCCTGTATAGATTCGAGTAAATGTTAGTGCACCATAGCGATCATCCATAATTTTGAATGCCAGTGCGCGAAGTGGCTTTTGCGGATCCACAATCGCAAACTCGCCAGTTTCGTTACCTTCTAAATCAACTTCTGGCTGAGGTTTGACTTCAGTCGGATTGGGTAGATAGTCCACTACGGCGTTCAGGACGTTCTGCACACCTTTGTTTTTGAACGCACTGCCACAGAACGTCGGGAAGAAAACCAGATCAATGGTGCCCTGGCGGATACACTGCTTAACCGTCTCCAGGTCGGGCTCTTCGCCTTCCAGGTACTTTTCCATCGCATCGTCGTTTTGCTCTACCGCTGTTTCAATGAGTTTCTCACGGTATTCTTCGACAATCTCTGTCATGTCGTCTGGTACGTCAGTGACTTCAAACTTGGTTGGATCGCCGGAGTCATCCCAAATGTAAGCTTTGCGCGTCAGCAGATCGACTACACCTTTGAAGTCGTCTTCTATGCCGATCGGCAATGTCATGACCAGGGGATGGGCACCCAGCACGTCTTCGACCTGCTTAACCACACGGTAGAAATCAGCGCCCATTCGATCGAGTTTGTTGACGAAGATAATTCGCGACACACCAGATTCGTTTGCATAACGCCAGTTGGTTTCTGACTGAGGCTCGACTCCGCCTGATCCGCAGAATACACCAACACCACCATCCAGAACTTTTAAAGATCGATAAACCTCGATGGTGAAATCCACGTGCCCGGGAGTATCAATGATGTTCAGGCGATGGTCATCCCAGAAACAGGTGGTCGCAGCAGACTGAATCGTGATGCCACGTTCTTGCTCCTGATCCATGAAATCTGTAGTCGCCGCACCATCGTGCACTTCGCCGATTTTATGGATCTTTCCAGTCAGTTTAAGAATACGTTCGGTTGTGGTGGTTTTACCAGCGTCGACGTGGGCGAAGATCCCGATATTGCGGTAGCGAGTTAAGTCTGTCATTTCTGTTTCTCAAATATAAAAGCACCGGCAAGTAACCGGTGCGCGTACTGGCTCTTTGGCCAGGTGCTCTGCCAGATGATGACGGTAGAGCGATGTAGTTCGCTGTGTTGCAGGTTAAACTACCTGAACCAAGTTATTTATTTTAAATACAAAGGTTTAGGGGGATTCTGCAGGCAGCAACGCTGAAACGCCGTAATTTATTCAGCCCAACCAATCGTGTTGAGGGATCGAGTCGTAAAGCGGACGCAGTTCAATAATGCTAACAAACCGGCAGCCTAAGGCTTTCGTGAGCAGCGGAATATAGGCGATGCGCTGATCCATTTCAAGGCAAAGTGCTTATAAATAGTGAAGTTTATGGACAAATCCGCATAGATTTGCTGTTCCCTCATCTAAAGTGAACTTTCCGCCCGTCGCTACAGTGGCGTGCCAAAAAAATAATAACAACGGAGCGCTGCAGTTTGTCGGGGTAATTTTTGGCAGATTGCAGCAAACCTTGCACAGAGGACGAATAAGTGAGCAAGGCCATAGTTGCTCTCTTTTTGCTGGTTTTGACCAGCTTTGAGGGGTCACAAGCACAATCGATTGACTGTAGCCGGGCTTTTACGAGGCTTGAGCATGCCATCTGTAGTAATCCTGCGCTGGAGTTGTTGGATGCGGAGCTGTCGAATTTGTCTGAGCAGGCAATCGCCCTCCGAATCATCAGCGAGCAGGGAGTTCAGGCGATGCGCAACGAACTCGCAATGCGGTGTAGTGCTGCAGAAGAGGTCGATATGTGCCTGGTTGAACAAACTCTCGGGGCGATAGCGCAATTATCGCCGGACTTTGGCGCTGTCGTGGAAATACCCGCCAGTCATCATCCTCAACGCCGTGTTGGCGATTTGCGGGCGGCGTTGCAAGCCGGATTTCAAGAGGCAGCAGAGCCTGGCACCGTCACCGATTCTGAAAAAGCGCTGGCGAAAGCTACTTTTAAACTCCTTGATTATTATCGTGAAGCGGAGGGCTCGCTGTCGTCGAAGGGAGTGCGGCCGTATGAGGTTGCAGCACTCGAGGCGATGGTGGTTCGAGGCTGTGAAAATTTGGCCACACGTCGCGCGTGGCAACAGGTAACACAGACTCGTGGTCACTCATGTGATAGCCCGTTATTTGTCGTAAATAAAGGATTTGTAGGCCGCGCGGGAAGAATGTTCGTTCTGGCGAATGTGCCTTAATGGTTCGTTTTTTTTACGATCCCTGCTTTTGCGAACGAACAAGGATGCGTTTCAAATGATCGAACAGTCCTACCTGCCTCGGTACACTTTACCGATTTAGAATTCTGCCACGTAGACTCGTGACGTCGAAAAAGCATTATTCCGCTACACTGAAGAAAATCTCAGGGCTTTATAGCGCATGTATTATGAATAAATGCCTGCTATTCGATAGCGATGGCACCCTCGTCGACAGCGAACTCCTTAATAATCAGGCGCTGGCGGCGGAGTTGTATGAATCCGGAATCTCAGAAACTGCACAAAGTCTCGTGAAAGCTTATCGCGGCTGGATGTTCTCTGCTGTGTTGGATGACATTCAGTTACGTCATGACCGTGTCCTGGACAGCGGATTTACTAACCGCTTCCGGCATCGCGCAAGTGTGCATTTTGAAAGCAATCTTCGTGCTATTGCCAATATCCCTGAGGTACTGGCTGAACTAAATGCGCCAATGTGTGTAGCATCTAATGCACCTCTGGCGAAAATAAATCAGGCAATGCAGATTACCGGGCTGGCCACGTTCTTTGGTGATGCAATCTATAGTGCTTACGAAATAAACAGCTGGAAACCGGAGCCGGGTCTGTTTCTGCATGCGGCGAAAGAAATGGGTTATTTACCAGAGCAGTGTGTTGTGATTGAGGACAGCGATGTTGGTGTAACGGCTGCATTGGCTGCGGGAATTGAGGTAATTCGTTATGATCCTGAAGCAAAGGTGCCGGCAAAGGCTGGTGTGATCAACATTAAAACAATGGCCGATCTGCCGGTGATATTGGAACAGATCAGCTAGCCCATGTTCTATACTAGTTCCTAATCCGTGTAACCTTGGAATCATTGATCTTGAGTGAATCAAGTCAGGGGCATTGTCAATTGTGTAATCGCAGGACGCAGTTAACTTCGCATCATCTGATTCCGCGGAAGCTACATCGACGCAATTTTTTCAAAAAAAGCTACTCTAAAGATGAGTTACAGAAGCGAGTCAGTTTGTGTAGAGCATGCCATCGTGGATTACATAGGCTGTACGATGAAATGACATTAGGTAAAAACTTCAACAGTCTTGAAAAATTGCGCGCTGACACTGCCGTCATGAAGCATGTTGCCTGGGTCAGCAAACGAAAAGTTACTGCTTAGTGCAGGCCCGGAAAATTCACGAAATCGACGGCATCTCACTTGATCTTTGATTCCACAGCAAATATCTATAAGTATTCGACGCAAGAATAAAACACACTGTGAAAACAAATCTCTGCGCCATATGCTCGCCATTTCATCAATTATCCGGGCTGAGTGATGAATAATCCCATTGAACCACAGCGTGTTGAAATATCGGATGTGCGATATTGGCTGACTGAATCCTTTGCGCTGTTCAGGCGCCGGCTATTCTTGTTTCTGACGTTGTCGGTTTGCTTTTTTGTGGTTTGTCATCAGCTGGTAATGACCAGCTACCTGACCTTTTTGATCGGATTGATTTTATGTCAGGTTTGTTTGGTGTTAAGTATCGAACTTGCTCACACGGCAGATGCATCAAAGCCTGTTTCAATAAACCGTTGTTATGCGGCGCTGCAGAATAGTGTTTTAACTACTGTTTTGTTTGCAATGTTTTTTGTTCTGCTTTGGGTTGTTGCTGCCAGGGTGGCAGCGATGTTTATGTTTGAGGAGATGCTGGGAGATGTCGCTTCACCTCCCCCGATATCTTTCCTTCAGTGGTTATACCCGGGCACTGTGGGCGTATTTGTTGTTTATATCGGTGTGATGGTTACGACTATGTGGTTTTTATTGCCGTTGACTGTTTTTCACCGGTTGGGGTTTATAGATTCATTGAAGCTCGCGAAGCGGGGTGAACAGATAAACTTCCCTGTGGTAGTGGTAGCGAGCTATGCACCCTTCTTCGTGTTTTTCGGCTTGTTTGTTGTGAGCGAACTTGCCCTGGTGGTCGCGATCCCGTGTTTGCCGCTGTTTGGAATATATCTGTTTGTAGCATATCGCCATGTCTATCTGGGGCGGCGAGAAAATTCTCCTGCCCGTGTGAGATCAACGGTTGCTGAAAGTCAGGTGGCCTGATTTCGTTTGTTTTACCGCACAGATTCACGGTGTTGAAACTAATTAGTGCCCGTCCAGAAGCAGGGGCGTAGCGAGAATCACTGAGGTGCGTGAGATTTTACCGACTACATGTGGGCGT
>CAZNOB010000005.1:0-1779 GCA_964574535.1 uncultured Granulosicoccaceae bacterium
TGATTAAACGCGGGTAGATCAAGAGCGAAAGAGCAAGAGCAAACGCTTTGCGTTTCATTTTCGTACTTACTGGATGGCTTTGTATGTTGCCAAAATATCTCGACATTAAAATGAGACTTAGGCATTGGTTAGTTGAAAGTCTGCGCAGCAGAACCTCTGCTGCAGTGAATGCGCTCTGACGGTGCGCCAGGGTGATAATATTTATCGATCATTTTCGTTACGTATGAATAACATATGTGCCTGATGTTTGTAATAAAACGTCCTCGCTATGGCCTGCTCTTGCTACGCAAACTTAAATGCCTGAACCTGAAATTACCGTAGCCGGATCCTACCCATGAGCACGCTCGTGTTTTTTGCAAATACTCTCGCGAGGTATAGTTTAAGAATACCAGAAGACTTCTATTCTTATGCATTTCCTGGGTAAGTAGCGTAAGGCGAGCCTTCCGGTCGATACTCGCCCCACATTCAAACAGGGGTATCACCACGTGAAATTTTTTAGTCGAATTGCCAGTATTGTCACCATGGGGCTTTTTCTCGGCATAGGGTGGCCGGGGGAGCCTGCCTTTTCAGCCGGCCTGCTGGTACCAGTTAGTGCCAGCGATGGCAGTGGCCTGCAAATCAAATCGCACGATGTATCTGTAGTTGTTGAAGACGGATATGCCGTTACTGAAGTCAGTCAGGTCTTTCACAATCCTCAGGCTAATGATCTTGAAGCAACTTATCGTTTTCCTGTGCCGGACAAGGCGGCTGTATCTGAATTTACAGTATGGATTGACGGCCAGCCTGTCATTGGAGAGGTGCTGGAGAAACAGGAAGCGCGTGCAGTCTATGAGGAAGAAAAAGCACCGGGGTTCAAACTCATGATCTGACACCACAATTCACTAAAACGCTTTATCGTGGTGAGCAACTTACTGTGTTCGGTCGCTACACTGGAAGCGGTGTGGCTCGGGTGACGCTAAACGTCAAAATCTCTGGCGAGCGGAAAACTTACCGGGCTAAATTTAATTTACCGCAGCAGGATTTGCGAAATCCCGAGATAGAACGGCTCTGGGCTTACGCCAGTATTCGCGACATGGAAGACATGATCGATTATCTGGGTGATGACAGTGAGTACCGTCATGCGATTATCGATACCGCTGTTCAGTACGGACTGGTGACAGACCACACCTCCATGGCGGTGATGAGGGATGAACAATTCGATGCTCGCAAGATCGAGCGGAAAAATCGGGATCGTAGAAAAGCGGAAGTCAGTGCTGCACAAAAGCGGAGCACACAAGCGGTACGGTCGATCCGGGTTGATCAGTCGTCGCCGGCTTTTAACTCCGCACCAAGGCCCAGTCACCGCAGTGGTAGTGGTGGCGGCTCGATGGGATATGAGTTATCGCTTTTAGTGCTGTTAGTTTTCCCGCTGGTTTTGAGGCGCCGTAAAAGCGAGTGTTAATCGCGCTGGGTATTCAGTAAACACGCCCCGCATCGTCGGGGCTTTTCTGTTTTGCACTTCAATTGGCTGGCGGTAAGTGGAGAATGTGACCAGCACCAGCGTAGTCAGGCTTTTGTGTGCCTGTGTTAACAGTACATTAATATTCACTTCGGTAGTATTGATGTGATCGATACGCATTACTTGCAGTTCAATCGGAGAACACCTTGAATAAGTCCAACTTCGCATTTTTAATCCTGGCCACCGGATTGTCGGTCGTCGCCTGTGACTCGGCTGAACTGACGCTCAACGATAACGGTACCAACGCTGATAACGGTACCAACGCTGATAACGGTACCAAC
>CAZNOB010000005.1:1879-32675 GCA_964574535.1 uncultured Granulosicoccaceae bacterium
CTGATAACGGTACCAACACTGATAACGGTACCAACACTGATAGCAGTAATGATGTCGATACCAGTATCGACGGTGAAACGGGGGACATCATATCTCTGGTGGGGCTGATAAAACTGGAGCCCAACAGTCTTGAGGCAGATTTTTCTCGTGGTGTGTTTGGACGGCTTGATACTGGGCTGACTGCACAGGTGATAGAAAGCTCCTTTGCTCCCGACACAGACACTTGTGAAGTGAGCCGCTCTATAGGTGCTGCCAGCGAACCGGTACCACCGCTTGTTATCTTTGATCAGCGACCCGCACTGATCAGTGCAGGGCAGAATATTATTGTCAGCAGTGGTGCTGGAACCTACGCCACTCTCGACCGTCAGGATGACGCGAGCGGTCCTTTTTATAAAACTGATGCGGTTCTGATTGACCAGGCACCGAACGGGCTTACCGTTGATGTGCCCGGTGATGAATTCCCGGCTTTTTCTGAGGTAGGTTTAACAGATGTTGTCCCGCTTCAATTTACCGCACCCGTTGCAGATCAGAGTATCACGTCTACAACGGAGTTTAGCTGGGTTGGTAATAACGTAGAGCGATCGGTGGTTGAGATCTATATGGGTGCGACTAATACTTCCACCAATGAAATCACTGAAATTGGCTGTACTTTGGTTGATGATGGTAGCTTTTCTTTTACGCCCGAGATGCAGGATGAGATTGGTGCTGACTTTATCGCCGATTGGTCATCCTATTTAAGAATTGGATATAACGTTGTGCAAAGTGGTGATGCCCTGTTGTTTACTGCTAATAGTATTGAAAGTCAGTAGATTTTGATGTGGACGGGAGTTACAGCCGAGTGGAGTGGTGCGCTGTTGCGCCACTAATTTGGTGAGCATTCAGGCTTGTGCTCCGGTGGGTTGGGTAATTTTACTGAGCGGCTTTTAACAGGTTGCTAAAAATATTTAATCGCGTAATACCAGAGACTAATAAATTTGCTGGATTAATGCCTGCGTAGCAGACTTCTGCTGGAACTTAACGGGTTACCTTTATATTATTGTGACGCCGAATTGAGTAGTACATAGATACCCATCGTAGCGAAACCGGCAATCGCGTAAATATTTGATTGTTTACGGCAGACCAAACCTTCTTCAGTCAGGTTGTCCTTTGATGGCCTGCTGCCAGTCCATATTCGGTCATACCATTCTTTTTCTATTTTAGTTTTAACGTGTGCCTGGGTCAGCATGTGAAACTTGATGGCCAAAAGAAACAGGACAACGCTTGCCATTAATAGAAGTTTATCCATGAGGCACCGATAGCAGCGGGAAACCTTTTGCAGATGTATGTGTGACCATTTGAGCTTTATAAAAGTCCGGATGATGGAACAGGGTACAGGAATTTATCAGGAATCGTTAAGGTTACTGACTTGACTCTGCTGGACTAATGACTCTGAATGGAAGAAACTTTACTCCGTTTATAGTCGGTATAAAGCTGGCGGGTATCCAAGTGAATCGCCAGATATTGAGGGTATGAATCGACTATCGAAATATACCAGGTGCCTGGAGGCCCGGCATGACATCTATTATCGCAGCGTTACAAACGAGTCCACAGTCAGGCATGGCGGCAGCGCTGGATGAAACATTGTCTCTGGCGTCTGAAGCCGTCACGGCCGGTGCCAGGTTTCTGGGTACGCCTGAATATTGCGCTGGACTGGTATCAGATGGTCCGGCTCTGGTGCCTCCTCACGCACACGAAGAAGAGCACGCCTATCTGTTGGGCGTGAAGAAATTTGCTGCAGAAAAAGGTGTGTGGTTTTTAGTGGGTTCGGTGGCAATAACGGGCCCGTCGGGTCGTATCTTTAATCGTGGTTTCCTGGTGGATGACACAGGTCGTGTTCGTTCGCGTTATACAAAAATCCATATGTTCGATATACAGCTCTCTGAAACGGCGGTGTATCGCGAGAGTGCTTCTGTTGAACCCGGGTCTGAAGCCACCGTGATGGACACCCCACTTGGAAGGATGGGCCACACCATTTGTTATGATTTGCGGTTCCCGACTCTGTACCGCGAGTTGGCACTGGCTGGTGCAGAGATACTGGCTGTTCCTGCGGCTTTTACCAAAAAGACCGGTGAGGTTCACTGGCATGTGCTCAATCGAGCTCGAGCCATTGAAAATGGAGCCTACGTGTTTGCGCCTTGTTCTGTTGGTGAAGTGCCCGGCGGTGGTGCGGCTTATGGTCACTCATTAGTTGTTGATCCCTGGGGTAAGGTCATTGCTGAGGGCGGTGAAAAAACCGGTGTTGTACTGGCCGAAATAGACATCACGCAGGTTAATCATGCGCGTGCACGGATACCTTCGCTTTCGCATGACCGGGAGTTTCTGTTGCAATGTGAACGTTCAGCCGCCGAGTTGGCGAGTTAAAACAGCGACAGCAATTTGGTCTGTTGTCCGCATCCGCAATATCAATCCAGGTTAAAGAGTTGTCGGGAGCCGTGCTTTAGTTCAGACAGTGAGTTAGAAAAAATAACTGAAAATATTGATTTGGTTTGAAAAATTGTCTACTTCATCGTCTTTGATGATTACCCGGACACAGTTTCACTGTCGACCAAACCAACCTTTTCCGGTTATGCTCGGTGTGTCTATTTGTCATAGCGTTGGGTTCAGCGCTGATAACCTGAAAAAATCATGTTAAAAACTGTACGTACTACGGATTGTCTTGTCGTTGCCTTTTCATTGTCCATTGTTGGCTGCGCGCGAAATTTGCCAGAGCTTCCGGAAGATATCACCTATATCCCGGAGCCAGTGATTTCAACCGTTACTCCGCCGATTTCTGTGCCCGCGGTAGTTGTACCCGACGCCCAGGTAGGGGAGTCAGCGCGCCCGGTGGTAGTGCCCGACGCTGCAGTGCGAGGTCCTGATGCGCTTCCATTGGTACTGCCTGACGCCGCAGTGCGTGGTCCCGATACTCTTCCATTGGTATTGCCAGACGCTGCAGTGCGAGGTCCTGATGCATTTCCATTGGAACCCGGCGCTGTAGTGCGAGGTCCCGATGCGCTTCCATTGGTAGTGCCCGATGCTGCAGCGCGAGGTGTCGATGCGCCTTCGTTGGTCGTACCCGACGCCGCAGTGCGAGGTCCTGATGTATCCGCTGCAGTGGTGCCCGACGCTGTAGTGCGTAGTCCCGATGTGACCGCTGAGGTAGTGCTCGATCCTGTGCCCGGTCCCGATGTGACTGCTGAGGTAGTGCTCGATCCTGTACCCGGTCCTGATGTGCCCGCTGCGGTAGTGCCAAACCCTGTGGTAAGTGATCCTGTTGTGAGCACCGCCCCGAATTCTGAGGTGACCTTCATAACATCGCGGATCCAAACCGCACCCACGGCAACACCAACACCAACACCAACACCAACAGAGCGAGTGGCTGACAGTGAAAGTGAACTTCCGCTTGAATTTATAGCGAAAGATCTTGTCCAGGCATTATCTTTTATTTCAGGGGTGAATCCGAGTGTCACTTCAATTCGAACTGCACCGTCCGGTTCGTTATTCGACGATCTGGTGAAAAAATCAATGCAACAGCTGGGCTATCGTTTTGATGACCCGCTTGGTGGACCAGGAAGCCAGCAACTCACCACATCTTATCTCGAGAGGAATAAGGAGCTTCAGACGAGTGAGCTGATCGCCATCATGGCGTTAGACGGTGTGATGATTAGACGAACTTACATAATAAAAGGTGATTCCGCAGAGCCAAGAACCGCGTATATCATTCGTGATGTTGAATCAGAAGCCGTAGATTTGAACGATCAGATTCGCTTGCCGTAATTTGAAATTACGGTCAATACTAAAACGACAGAGAGGCAGTCGATTGACGTCAGTTGTTGTGCTTTAGCAAATTGGTTGTGGCTCGCGGTCCTCACTCACAGTGTCAAACTGAACGATGCGGCGGCTCTGAGACTGTCCGAACTGTTGACGCTGCCGCCTCTCATTTTGCGGTATGCACCCGACTGGCGCAATAAACCATCAAATCGGACTCGTCATTGAGGCACTGAATCGAGGGTGTTTGATGCTAAGATTTTACAAATGAGTTGATAGTATCTCCTGGAATCGATGGGTATTAGCTAGCTGCGGTCCCTCCCGGGTCTGGAATGGCTCAGGCAGTACCTTCACGCAATGTGTTTAAGCTGAGCTTCAGGATAAGAGCAGTTTCCGCGGGCTTTTAAGTCTGTAATTTGTAATAGGCAGAAATCTTTACTGCGTGCGCATATCCCGTTATGTTGGCTATATGGTTGAGCAGGCTTCCTGTACCCGGTTCCAGGTATGGCAAAAATGTTGAACTTGTAAGAATTTATTGGTTCAAAAAATTACCAATTTACACTCGAAGATAATTCTCGGTGCGAGATTATCGTTGAATGTGCTCGATGCTGCTTGCCGAATCCGGACTCATTTATCCAGGTTTGGCACGCCAATTCAATATCTATGTGCGAGTCCGCGAAGGAATTCTAACTAATGCAGCAGTACACCAGATGTTTAAGTCGTCACAAGCGACCTGAGTCTCATTATATGCACCGCCTGATTAATGCCGTTACCGTATTTGCTCGGTATTTGTGGTGCGGGCAGGTCAGTCGGCAGTGCGCCCGCGCGCTGGTTTTTGCACTGACAGTATTCTTCAGCGCCACTGCGTTGGCGGATCGTGAAGTTGCGTTTGAGTCACTTGCTCCTACGCCTGAACACGAGGAGGCGGTTGCAGGCATCATGCAGCTTATGCAGCGCTATCACTACAAGCGAGTGCGGGTAAATGATCAGTTGTCCGAACAGATATTTGAGCGTTACCTTGAAAGTCTGGATCCACAGAAGAGTTTCCTTCTGGCGAGCGATATAGCAGAGTTCGATCAGTATCGACGCGGGTTTGATGATGCGCTTCGAACAGCTCGGCTGAGTCCTGTCTTCGACATCTTCAAACGTTTCCGCGCCAGGGTAGAAGAACGTGCAAGCTTTGCGACGGGGCTGCTGAAGCGTGATTTTGATTTCACTATTGATGAGCAGTACGCATACGATCGAGAAGAGGCGCAATGGTCGCAGTCACAGAAAGCCATGGATGAGCTGTGGCGCAAGCGGGTTAAGAGTGATGTTCTCAATCTGCGCCTGGCTGAGCAAACTGACGATAAACTGATAAACACTCTGGAAGAGCGTTATGAGCGTATGGCTCGGCGTGTCAGTCAGCTTTCTGCTAACGATGTTTTTCAGTTTTTTATTAACGCCTACACATTATCAGTCGAGCCACATACGTCTTACTTTTCACCGCGTAGTTCGGAAAACTTTAAGATTAATATGAGTCTGTCTCTGGAAGGGATTGGTGCCGCGCTGCAAACCGAGGGTGAATTTACCGTAGTGCGGCGCATTATCACCGGGGGACCGGCAGCCCTGAGTGAGCAGGTTGCCGTTGATGATCGGATTGTTGGTGTTGGTGAAGGCGAAAAAGATGAAATAGTTGATGTTGTGAGCTGGCCGCTGGGTGATGTGGTTGATTTGATTCGGGGGCCAAAGGGTTCTACCGTTCGACTTAAGCTGGTGGCCGGTAATGCCGCAGCCGGTGCTCCCCCGAAAGTGATTACCCTGGTTCGTGACAAAATAAAGCTCGAAGAACAGGCAGCCAAAAGTTCTGTGGTTGAAGTTACTCGTGCAGGCAAGACCCAACGATTTGGG
The DNA here is from genome assembly GCA_964574535.1 of uncultured Granulosicoccaceae bacterium. Lineage (GTDB taxonomy): Bacteria > Pseudomonadota > Gammaproteobacteria > Granulosicoccales > Granulosicoccaceae. The sequence continues at coordinate 7,556 of CAZNOB010000005.1, forward strand.
GTTATCGATTTACCCACGTTCTATCTTGACTCGGCGGGTCGTGCAGAGGGTCTGGCTGATTACCGAAGTACTACTCGGGATGTAGAGCGCTTGTTAGGAGAGCTTACAACCGCAGATGGCGGGGTTGATGGAATAATCATTGATCTGCGTGGTAATACCGGCGGGGCACTGATAGAAGCCACTCAATTGACCGGCTTGTTTATCGAAACGGGTCCGGTTGTTCAAATCAGAGATTCCAGCGGACAAGTTAAACTAGAGGAAGATAACGATCCCTCGATTGTATACAGCGGTCCGTTGGCTGTGTTGGTGGATCGTGGGAGCGCTTCTGCGTCAGAGATTTTTGCGGCAGCCATACAAGATTATGGACGCGGAGTTGTGGTTGGTGAGCCTACGTTTGGAAAAGGCACGGTTCAAAGTGTTGTACCACTGGACAGGGCCGGCAAACTGGGGCAGTTAAAAGTAACTATTGCGCAGTTTTTCAGAGTTAACGGGGAAGGTACTCAGCACCGAGGTGTCGTTCCGGATGTTTTATTTCCCACTGCAATTGATTCAGATGCACAAGGTGAGCGCGGGTTGGATAATGCGTTGCCGTGGGCCGAAGTAGACAAAGCCAGGTTTGATGCCTGGTCCAAACGCAGACCTGATTATGCAACTGCCAGAAAGCGGCACGAAACCAGGTATCGTGATAGTAAGTCGTTCAAGTTATTAATTGATGAACTCGAAGCCCAGCGAGTTGCTCGAGCACAACAACACATCACACTGGTAGAGACTCTCAGGAAACAGGAAATACTTGAGCAGAGAACCGATCGCGACGAACGTGAAGAGCTCTATCGTAAGGCGTTCGGTGCATCGAGCGGGGATGACGACGGCGACGAAGGTTTCCCTGATATTATTCTGGATGAAGCTGCCAATGTGCTTAGCGATATAATTGGAAGCTAAGAAAATACGCCCTGGCGGGCGGTGTGCTGTCGCGCAGTCAACAGGACATCCCTGCCGGGGCCTTCATTTTTGAAAACCAAAATGAATAGGCTGTGCAAGAGCTGTTATCTACTCAATATTTAGCTGGATTTTTAACCTCTGGCGCGCCTGCATCACTGTACCTGACCTGCCTACATGGTCACTCGCAACAATCATTGAACACGGGCAGTGCAAAAAGCAAACGCTTTGTGTTTTACATGGAGGGGTACAGCTGACAGCAGCGTAGTACTCAACAGGCGCATAATAACAAGCGCCTGAAAAGTGGTGGGCCCGGTAGGATTTGAACCTACGACCAATGGATTCACTTTGCCCGAACATTTCTGAACGGAGCGGACTATCTCATCACCCTCAGCCGATTCGGCCGGTGGGGTGCGGGACGCTCTAGCCTGTTATTAAGAACACTGTAGTTCCCAGGTAGTCTCTGCACCTTCCAAAGGTGTACCTTTGGCTTGGCTCAGGATTGCCTTCAGCCTGACTGCTAAGGTTTCCCTGAATTCATCCCGTTCATTCACTATCTTTCAATAGTGACGCACCATTTTGATGAGTCCACTGCTCTAACCAACTGAGCTACAGGCCCACTGCAATTCGTATTCTACAACAGATCGGCGGGTCACGTCTTGTGATTTTAGCGAGGCATTGTTGCTCGCGAGTCTTGGGGGTGGTTATAGCGTGGGAGGTTGAGCGCTCGTCATTTGCTGAACAAACGGCGCACATTGCATGCGCCGTTTTTTGAAAAGTTTAAGCGGTTTATTCGCCGTCCAGAAAGCTTCTTAGCTGCTCGGAGCGGGTTGGGTGTCGAAGCTTGCGCAACGCTTTTGCTTCTATCTGGCGAATACGCTCGCGAGTAACATCAAACTGTTTGCCTACCTCTTCAAGCGTGTGGTCTGTATTCATGTCAATACCGAAACGCATCCGCAGCACCTTGGCTTCACGTGGCGTGAGGCTGGCCAGAACTTCGTGAGTGGTTTCGCCCAGGCCGCCCGAGGTTGCAGACTCTACAGGTGACAGAATGTTCTGATCTTCAATGAAATCACCCAGGTGCGAATCTTCATCGTCACCAATCGGCGTTTCCATAGAGATAGGCTCTTTGGCAATCTTCAGCACTTTGCGAATTTTATCTTCCGGCATTTCCATTTTTTCTGCCAGTTCTTCAGGCGTTGCTTCGCGACCCATCGATTGCAGCATTTGGCGTGAGATACGATTGAGTTTGTTGATGGTTTCGATCATGTGAACCGGAATTCGAATGGTCCGTGCCTGGTCAGCAATCGACCGCGTAATAGCCTGTCGAATCCACCAGGTGGCGTAGGTGGAAAACTTGTAACCGCGGCGGTACTCAAACTTATCCACCGCTTTCATCAGGCCAATGTTGCCTTCCTGTATGAGGTCGAGAAACTGCAAGCCGCGATTGGTGTATTTTTTTGCAATGGAGATAACCAGTCGCAGGTTGGCTTCGACCATCTCTTTCTTGGCGCGACGTGCCTTGGCTTCACCGATAGACATGCGTCGGCTGATCTCTTTTATCTGGCCAACGGTGACGGAAGATTCTTCTTCTATGGCTGCCATGCGACGCTGGTAGCGCTGGATGTCTTCCTGGTATTCGCTCAGTTTGGCTGCGTATGGTTTGCCGCTGTTGAGATGCTTGTCCAGCCATTCCTGACTGATTTCATTGCCCGGGAATGTCGCGATAAAATCTTTCCGTGGCATACCGCAGTAGCGACAGCAAATATCGCGTATTGATTTTTCCTGCTGGCGAATACGTGTGACTTTTTCGCGTAGATTGCGGGTGAGTTCGTCAACGAAATTGGGTGAAATTTTCAGTTCCATGATCATTTCAGTGGTTTTGGCAGTGGCCTTAACCAGTTCTGTGGAACTGCCTTTCTTGATTTTTCCAATCGCCGTCATCGCTTTATTGTGAGCGTTTTCAAGGGCGACCATGCGCTCACGGACTTCTTCCGGATCAGGGCCGGTGTCGACGACTTCTTCTTCGGCGTCTTCGCCGTTTTCCTCGGCTTCTGCGGCGGCTTTCTCGCGGTTAGCCTGCTGTTGCGCGGGTGTGGGAATATCGTCTGGTGCATTGGGGTCGATGAAGCCGACGACCAGATCGTTCATGCGGGCTTCTTCGGCGGCAACGCGAGCGTAGCGTTCAAGGATTTTCTTGATGGTAGCAGGGTAGGCTGAGAGTGCAGTTTGCATCTGCCCGAGGCCTTCCTCAATGCGTTTGGCGATTTCAATTTCGCCTTCGCGGGTCAGTAGTTCAACGGTACCCATCTCACGCATGTACATGCGAACCGGATCTGTGGTGCGACCAAATTCACCGTCGACATTGGCCAGTGCTGCAGCGGCTTCGTCTGCGGCGTCTTCATCCGGTGCGGCGGTGGTGTCTGAGAGGCTGAGAGTATCAGCGTCGGGTGCGGCCTCGTGTACGCTGACACCCAGGTCATTGATCATGGCGATGATTTCTTCGACCTGATCAGGATCGACGATGCCATCGGGGAGGTGATCGTTGACTTCGGCGTAGGTCAGGTAGCCCTGTTCCTTACCCTTGGCGATCAGTAGTTTAAGACGAGATTGCTGGTTCTCATCCATTGGGGTTTTTCGTACGGCACGAGCATTCATACGGGACACCTTATTGAAAGCCAAACCACCAGTTTAGCGAAAACGCCGTTTCTTGTCTACGGCAGGGGTTGGATTTTACAGTGGTGCTGGAAAAGTAGGGGGCAATAAAGATTATTCAAGTTTTTGCATGGTTATCAGATGTTTAATCTGTAACTGATCAGGGTTCGTCTTCAATCTGGCGCGGACTGTTTCGGCTATCTGTCACAAATGCTATTATTGGCGGCTGAGTGCGGAGCGAATCATTGCCACCCGGGTTCTTTGCTCCGTGTTGCAAATGAGTGCAAATGCACACACCCATTGCTCGGACAATCAAATCTACTCACCATTACCTCTGACCAGGACTCGGGTGCAGACAGTCTTCGGTACTATGCAATTCTTCACGGGAATAAAGGCTTACCATGGTTGATCATCGAACGTTGGCAAACGCTATTCGTGCCTTGAGTATGGATGCGGTACAGCAGGCCAATTCCGGTCACCCGGGTGCGCCGATGGGCATGGCCGACATTGCCGAAACCCTTTGGAACGATTTTCTCAAACATAATCCGTCGAATCCCCGGTGGGCGGATCGCGATCGGTTTGTATTGTCCAATGGTCACGGCTCCATGTTGTTGTATTCGCTGTTGCATTTATCCGGCTACGAGCTGGACATTGCTGAGCTTAAAAACTTCCGTCAGCTGCACTCCAAAACACCAGGGCACCCCGAATACGGTTATGCGCCGGGCGTAGAAACCACTACCGGTCCACTGGGGCAAGGCATAGCCAATGCTGTTGGTATGGCAATCGCTGAACGAACTTTGGCGGCACAGTTTAACAAGCCTGGTATCTCGCTTATTGATCACCATAGCTATGTGTTTTTAGGTGATGGCTGTTTAATGGAAGGTATTTCGCACGAGGTTTGCTCCCTGGCGGGTACGCTTGGCCTTGGCAAGCTGATCGCCTTCTATGATGACAACGGCATTTCCATAGATGGTGAGGTCGAAGGGTGGTTTAGTGACGACACCCCCGCTCGATTTACCGCCTACGGTTGGCATGTTATAGCAAAGGTGGATGGCCACGATCGGGAAGCAATTGCCGCGGCGATAAAAAATGCGCAGGCGGAAACAGGCAAGCCAACACTGATTTGTTGTCAGACCGTGATTGGTTATGGGTCACCGAATAAAGGGGGTAAAGAATCTTCGCATGGTGCACCACTTGGTGCAGATGAAATATCCCTGGCCCGCGAGCAGCTTGGCTGGAGTCATGCGCCGTTTGAAATTCCCGATGACGTTTATTCGCAGTGGGATGCCAGACAATCCGGTGCAGCGGCTGAAGATGAATGGACCGCCAGGCTTGCTGAGTACCGTGAAAAATACCCCGCAGAGTGTGCCGAGTTTGAACGCCGTATGGCAGGTGAGTTACCGGCGGATTTTTCAAGTGTCGCTGATGATTACATCAAACAGGTAGACGCGGCAGCTGATAAAATCGCTTCTCGCAAGGCATCGCAAAATACCCTGAATGCATTTGGCCCGGCACTGCCTGAGCTGATCGGTGGTTCGGCGGATTTGGCGGGATCAAATCTGACGATCTGGTCTGGCAGTAAGGATATAAAAGAACACCCGGATGGTAACTACGTATATTTCGGGGTGCGTGAATTCGGAATGGCCGCGATTATTAACGGCATGGTGTTGCACGGCGGGTTTAAAACCTACGGGGCGACCTTCCTGATGTTTTCAGAATACGCACGCAATGCCTTGCGGATGGCGGCGTTAATGAAAATACCGGCGATTCATGTATTTACGCATGACTCGGTCGGGTTGGGCGAAGATGGCCCGACGCACCAGCCAGTTGAACAGGCGGCAACCCTGCGGCTGATGCCGAATATGGATGTCTGGCGCGCCTGTGATGCGGTGGAATCAGCAGTGAGTTGGAAATCTGCGTTGCAGCGTAACGACGGTCCAAGCAGTCTGCTGTTTAGCCGGCAGGGGCTTGTGCCACAGCCGCGCTCTGCGCAACAAATTGCTGATATCGAAAAAGGCGGTTATGTTTTGCTTGATGCCGAAAACCCGCGGGCAATTCTGATTGCCACCGGATCTGAGGTGAGTCTCGCCGTTGAAGCACAGGCTTCATTGGCCGCTGAGGGTATTCATTGCAGGGTTGTTTCCATGCCGTCGACAGATGTTTTTGACCGGCAGCCGAAAAGCTACCGCGATTCTGTTCTGCCTGCTGACATAACCACCAGAGTGGTCGTTGAAGCCGGGGTGTCGGGTGGTTGGTATAAATATGCCGGTAGTAACAGTGCGATGATTTGTCTGGATAGTTTCGGTGAATCAGGTCCGGCAGATCAGGTTTTTGAACATTTTGGTTTCACGGTGTCGAACATCGTGGATCAGCTTAAAAAGATTCTATAATTCTATTAATTCTAAATATCGGAGCAAAAACTGAATGGCGATCAAGATAGCGATAAATGGCTACGGACGTATCGGACGCAATATTCTGCGTGCCTTGTTTGAAGCCGGCCGCAACAAAGAATTTGATGTGGTTGCGATAAATGATCTTGGCAATACCGAAACCAATGCCCACCTCACCAAGTACGATACCGCCCATGGCCGCTTCCCTGGGGAAGTAACTGTTGATGGCGACGATATGGTCGTCAACGGTGATCGCATCAAAGTATTTGCCGAACGCGATCCGTCAAAACTGCCCTGGGGTGAACTGGGTGTTGATGTGGTTCTGGAATGTACTGGTTTCTTTGCCTCTAAAGAGAAAGCCAGCGCGCACATTGCCGGTGGTGCAAAGAAAGTAATTATCTCGGCGCCCGGTGGCGCAGATGTAGACGCGACTATTGTCTTTGGTGTCAACGAAGACGTGCTGAAATCATCTGATACGGTTATCTCCAATGCCAGTTGTACAACTAACTGCCTGGCACCAATGGTCAAGCCGTTACATGAAAAGATTGGGCTGGTGAGCGGTTTAATGACAACCATTCACGCTTATACTAATGATCAGGTACTGACCGATGTTTATCATTCTGATCTGCGTCGTGCACGTTCAGCGACAATGTCAATGATTCCCACCAGTACCGGTGCGGCGAAAGCGGTGGGCCTGGTATTGCCAGAGCTTAACGGTAAGCTTGATGGATTTTCGGTTCGTGTGCCGACGATTAATGTGTCACTGGTTGATCTTTCATTTATTGCAGCGCGTGACACTTCGGTTGAAGAAGTAAACAGCGTTATGCAGTCTGCGGCGGATGGAAAGATTCTGTCATACACTGATGAACCTCTTGTATCTGTCGATTTTAATCACACAAGCCCGACTTCAAACTTTGATGCCGGTATGACCCGTGTGAGTGGCGGTACTCTGGTTAAGTGTTGTTCCTGGTATGATAATGAGTGGGGTTTTTCAAATCGCATGCTTGATACCACAGTCGCACTGATGAACGCGAAGTAAACCAACGCGCAGCATTTTGATTCAGGCATTTACAACGCGCCGGGTTTTTACCCGGCGTGTTTGTTTACAGGCTTCTACTTTTATACGGTTGGATAAAATACGCTAATGAAAACGCTCGATACACTTGACGTAAAGGGTAAAAAGGTTCTAATACGTGCTGATCTGAATGTGCCGGTCAAAGAGGGTGCTGTGACTTCTGATCTGCGTATCGTGGCGTCGCTGCCGACAATAAAAATGGCGCTTGAAAAAGGCGCATCAGTGATGGTCATGTCACACCTTGGCAGACCTGTTGAAGGTGAGCCTGAAGCGCAATTCTCGCTGGCACCTGTTGCAGCGCATTTGGGTAAACTGCTGGGGCAGCCGGTAGAGCTGATTACCGACTATCTTGATAACTCACCCGCTGTGTCTGAAGGATCGGTAGCGTTGCTGGAAAACGTCCGCTTTAACCAGGGTGAAAAGTCCGATGATGCTGTACTTGCCAAAAAGTACGCATCGCTGTGTGATGTTTTTGTGATGGATGCTTTTGGGACAGCACACCGCGCTCAGGCGTCTACCCATGGTGTTGCAGAACAAGCCGCTATTGCCTGTGCCGGGCCATTACTCGCGGGCGAGCTCAATGCGCTGGGTAAGGCGCTTGATAATCCGGCCCGCCCGATGGTTGCGGTGGTAGGTGGTTCAAAGGTATCAACCAAGCTAACTGTGCTTGAATCATTATCCGGTGTGGTTGATCAATTGATTGTGGGTGGTGGAATCGCTAATACCTTTATTGCAGCCGAAGGCCATGCCGTTGGAAAATCATTGTATGAAGATGACTTGATCGATGAGTCAAAACGTTTACGTGCGGCAGCGCAAGCGAAGGGAGGTGATATACCGGTGCCGGTTGATGTTGTCTGTGGTGCAGAGTTTTCCGTGACAACACCTGCCACGACCAGGAGCGTTTCGGAGGTCAGTGATAGCGAAATGATATTCGATGTTGGCCCGCAAACTGCCCGTCAGTATGCAGAGATCCTGAAAAAAGCCGGTACAATTGTGTGGAACGGGCCGGTCGGCGTGTTTGAATTTCCCCAATTTGCCGACGGTACCCGTGTTGTGGGCGAGGCCATCGCAGATTCAAATGCTTTTTCAATTGCCGGTGGTGGCGATACGCTGGCCGCAGTAGATCAGTTCGGCCTGACTGAAAAAATTAGCTATATTTCTACCGGAGGCGGTGCTTTCCTTGAGTTTCTGGAAGGCAAAACATTACCGGCTGTAGAGGTGTTGCAACGCCGAAGCAAATCGTAATGTTGTGCCTTTATGTCAGGCTTTTAAATATTCAGTAAAGGTTTGGTCTGTATTTCACAGAGCGGCCATTTTACACACGATGATGATTAAAACGCGTTACAATATCAGGTTCATTAATAAGAACCTAACTGCTTCGGGCAATGTATGCGAAGAACCAAAATAGTAGCCACCCTCGGACCCGCCACTTCCAGTCCTGACGCAATTCGTGATTTGTTGTCAGCAGGTGTGAATGTTGTGCGGATTAACTTTTCGCATGGCGAAGCAGATAATCACAGGCGCAGTGTAGAAACAGTGCGCAAGACTGCGGCAGAGTTGGGTCACGTCGTTGGCATCCTCGGTGATTTGCAGGGACCTAAAATCCGCGTGGCCAATTTTAAAAACGACTCGGTCGATCTGGAGATAGGTCAGAACTTTGTTATCGATATAGATCTGGATGAGGATGCAGGTAACGAGGATACTGTGGGCTGTGTATATCGGGAGTTACCCGGTGACCTGACTACTGGCAGTGTCCTGGTGCTGGACGACGGTCGTATTATTCTCGAAGTCACCCAGATCGATGGCAATAAAATCCACACCATTGTTCGAGTTGGTGGAAAATTATCAAATCGCAAAGGCATAAACTTGCGCGGTGGCGGGTTATCTGCTCCGGCTATTACCGACAAGGATCGAGAAGATCTGAAACTGGCCGTTGAGCTGAAAATTGATTATTTGGGCGTTTCGTTTCCACGTGATGCAGCTGATATTGATCATGCCAGAAAACTACTTAATGATGCTGGCAGTGATGCTGGTATTGTTGCGAAAATTGAACGTGCAGAAGCCGTAGAGGCGATTGATGAAATCCTCGAAGCAACTGATGTGATCATGGTTGCTCGTGGTGACCTGGGTGTTGAAATTGGTGATCCGCACTTGCCCGCTGTGCAAAAAGATCTGATTAATAAAGCGAGGTCTGCCAATAAGGTTGTGATTACCGCCACGCAGATGATGGAGTCGATGGTCAGTAGTCCTATTCCTACCCGTGCAGAAGTATTTGATGTGGCTAACGCGGTGCTTGATGGTACAGACGCGGTGATGTTGTCAGCTGAGACAGCTGTTGGTGAGTTTCCCGATCGTGCGGTTACTGCCATGAGCCGGATTTGTGTCGAAGCTGAAAAGCAACGAAAAGTTATGGAGTCTGAGCATCGACTGCATTCGCAGTTTGATCGTATTGATGAATCTATCGCGATGGCCACCATGTACACGGCCAACCATCTCGATGTTAAAGCCATTGGGGCGCTGACCGAAACCGGCTCAACCGCACTTTGGATGTCGCGAATCAGTTCGAGTATTCCAATATATGCGGTGACCATGAATGCGGACACTCAAGCGCGGGTCACGCTGTATCGCGGTGTTTATCCTGTGCCGTTTGAGTCGCGGCTTGAATCATCCTACGAGGCGAATCAGGCGGTGGTGTCAAAACTGGTTGAGCAGGAAATAGTGGATGATGGTGATCTGGTGATTATTACCAAGGGCGATATGTTTGGCGTAGCGTCCGGCACCAATTCCATGAAAATTGTGCGGGTTGGCGACTGGGTGGAAGGCAACCTTTCCGAATAGCAGAGGTCGCATTCTTTCTCAGGTGGCAAACTGCAGGCAAGATAGGTGGTTTTGCGTGAATTCAGCTTCGGTTGTGTTGACAAAATTCATAGACACCAGAGCAAAATAATTCGTGTTTTATGTGTACTTCCCTTAATCATTATCTTGAATTGCTAAAGAGTTTTACTTGAATCCTGACCTTAGATGGCACCAAGGTGTCGTCGGTCCCTTGACTGCGTGTCTGTTAAATTTAGACTGAAGAGAGCACTTATGAGTGAATTTGACCAACAATTAGCGAAGATTCGTAACGAAAACGGGTTTATTGCGGCCCTGGACCAAAGCGGCGGCAGTACGCCAAAAGCGCTGGGTCAGTATGGATTGACGGAAGATCTTTGGAGTAACGATGATCAGATGTTTGATTTGGTTCATCAAATGCGCACCAGAATTGTTACCACGCCCGCGTTCAACGGCGAGCGCATTATCGGTGCCATTTTGTTTGAAGGCACCATGGACAAGGAAATCGGTGGTAAAGGGTCTGCCGAATATCTATGGTCTGAAAAAAATGTTGTGCCTTTTTTGAAAGTAGACAAGGGTCTGGCTGATGAAGCAAATGGTGTTCAGCTGATGAAACCAATGCCCGAGCTTGATTCGCTGCTCGATCGAGCCTCCGCAAAAGGCGTGTTCGGTACCAAAATGCGATCTGTTGTAAATCAGGCAAACGATGCGGGTATCAAGGCAATTGTTGATCAGCAATTTGAGGTTGGCAAGCAGATTCTGGCTAAAGGTCTGATGCCAATTCTGGAGCCTGAAGTAAATATCAACTGCCCTGACAAACAGCAGGCAGAAGAGTTGTTAAAAGCCCACCTGTGTGCGGGCCTTGATGCGCTTTCAGCGGATCAGCAAGTGATGTTTAAACTGACATTACCTGAAACGCCTGGTTTTTATAAAGACTGTATCGACCACAAAAGCATGGTGAAGGTGGTGGCATTGTCTGGCGGATATCCGCGTGATGAAGCTAACCGTCGACTGGCGCAAAACCCGCGTATGGTCGCAAGCTTTTCACGTGCTCTGGTCGAAGGGTTGACCGCGCAAATGAGTGATGATGAGTTTAACGGTCATCTTGATACTGCCATTGATGCGATTTATCAGGCCTCCAGGGCTTGATTTCTTTAGCGGCGGATTGCTGCTGAATAAAGCACTAAAAAGGGAGCTTCGGTTCCCTTTTTTATTTGCAAAGAGTACTGAATTAGTTGGTAAGTGTAGCGAATGCACTTTCATAGCGTGCCAGTGTTTTTTGTTGAATCTCTGCAGGTATCGTGGGTCCCGGCGCAGTTTTATCCCAGTCCAGTGTTTCAAGGTAATCACGCACAAACTGCTTATCGAAACTTTTCGGGTTGGTGCCCGGTTGCCAGGTTGCCGCTTCCCAAAAACGCGAGCTATCCGGGGTTAACACTTCATCCATCAGTGTCACTGTGCCGGACGCGTCGAGCCCGAATTCAAACTTGGTATCGGCGAGGATAATTCCTTTCGGTCGAGCGTAGTTTGCAGCGCGCTGGTAGATGGTCAGACTGATTTGCCTGATTGTTTCTGCGTGGGATTGACCAATGCTGGCGATCACATCATCGAAAGAGATGTTTTCATCGTGGTCCCCCACATCGGCTTTACTGGCAGGTGTGAAGATCGGGTTGGCTAATTGCTCGGCAAGTTGCAGGTTGTCGGGCAGGGTGATGCCGCAAACACTGCCGTTTTGTTGATAGTCTTTCCAGCCAGAACCGATTAGATAGCCGCGAACCACTGCTTCTACGGGCAAAGCTTTTAGCCGCTTTACTATCATGCTGCGATCTTTGGCCTGTGCGTACTCTTCCGGATCAGTGAGAATACCTTCAAGGGTAAGTGTGTCACTGAGGTGGTTGGGTACCAGATCACTCATGAACTTAAACCAGAATGCGGCAATTTTAGTCAGTAAGATCCCTTTGCCCGGTAGTGGTTGCGGCAGGATCACATCAAACGCCGAAACACGATCCGTTGCTATCATTAGCAGGTGATCATCACCTACTGCGTAAATATCACGCACCTTGCCACGATGAACCAGCGGGAGTGATTCAATGGTGGTATTGCTTACTGCTGGATGGTCAGTCGAGTTAGCCAAGTGTTTTCCATTATTTGTAGATTGCGGTGGCGAATTGCGGTGATTTTCGTCACCATTAGTATTTTAACGAATGGCTGGGACAGATGCAGAATCCTTTGGTTGGCATAGTGATGGGCAGCGATAGCGATTGGGGTGTAATGAAAAACGCTCATGAAGTATTGCAATCGTTCGGAGTTGATCATGAATGCCGAATAGTGTCTGCGCATCGGACCCCGGATTTGTTGTTCCAGTATGCTGAAGAATCACGAGAACGCGGATTACAGGCGATCATTGCCGGTGCCGGAGGCGCTGCACATTTGCCGGGTATGCTGGCCGCTAAAACCACCATACCGGTTTTGGGTGTGCCCGTACCCTCTCGCCATTTAAATGGAAATGACTCTTTGCTTTCTATTGTGCAAATGCCTCGCGGCGTGCCGGTGGCTACCTTCGCGATTGGCGAGGCCGGAGCCTCTAACGCAGCGCTTTTTGCAGTGGCGATGCTGGCCAATGGTGATTCAAAGATGGCAGAAAAACTGGCAGACTTTCGCAAAGCACAGCAAGATAAGGTGCTGTCGACCGAGCTACCAGTGTGAGTAAAAATTTTGCACAAGGCCCCACAACACCGTTGCTGCCGGGGGCAATGTTAGGGGTAGTGGGCGGTGGCCAACTGGGTCGTATGTTTGCTCATGCCGCCACTCAGATGGGCTATCACGTGACTGTACTTGACCCGGCAGAAACAGGCCCGGCAGCAGAGGTTGCCACACAACATTTGCGATTTGCCTATGATGATCCGGAAGGCCTGGCTGAGCTTGCCCTGACTTGTGATGCTGTCACCACCGAATTTGAAAATGTACCCGCAGACAGTTTGCGTTTTTTGCAGCAACATATTCCGGTGTCGCCTTCACCCGAGGCGGTTGAAGTGGCGCAAAGCCGGATTCGCGAAAAAACATTTTTTAAAAATAACAGCGTGCCCACGAATCACTTTGCATTGGTTAAACGGGTAGAAGATATTGATGCTGCGTTTGCCCAAATGAGTGGCAAGGCCGTGATAAAAACCACACAGCTTGGATATGATGGAAAAGGTCAGCGGGTGTGTGACAGTGCTGCGGAAGTTCGCGAGGCATTTTTGTCATTCGGGTCGGTTGAGTGTTTACTGGAAGATTTTATTCCATTTGATCTTGAGGTCTCGGTGGTACTGGCACGTGACTGGAAACGACAGATTGAAGTATTTCCATTAGTTGAGAATCAGCACTGCAACGGAATTCTTGATGTTTGTATTGTGCCTGCCAGAGTGTCGGGTACTGTATCAGACAAGGCATTATCAATAGCTCGCAAGTTGGCAGATGCCCTGGACTACGTGGGGGTACTGGCGGTTGAAATGTTTGTGACCGGTGATCAGGTTCTGGTGAATGAAATTGCACCGCGACCACATAACAGTGGTCACTACACACTTGATGCCACCAGTCACTCGCAATTCGATCAGCAAGTCCGAACACTTTGTGGTCTAAGCGCAGCAACAGTTAAATTACATCAGCCGGTGGTGATGTTAAATGTTTTGGGTGATTTAGTGCTGGATGAAAAATTTAGCTGGGATATCCTTTGCGCAGATTCATCAAGTCATTTGCACGTGTATGGAAAGCACGAAGCCAGGGCAGCTAGAAAGATGGCGCATGTGAATTATCTGGGAGACAGCCCGGATGAGCTGATCGCCCGGGTGGAAAATTTGAAAAGGTCTTTTACTGAAGTTTTCTCGATTAAATAAAAAAACCGGATCCAGGTCTCAGTGTTTTTCACAGGCTTGACGCTATAGTGTAGTCAGAATAAGTTGTAGTTATAGTGATGTTGTGAATAGAGCAGTCTCCCCCGGTAGTTTTATTAGCACGCTGCTTGTGCGTGGTCTGATCACTAATGATCAGTTGAAGATCAGTCAGATCGAGGTCGAGAAATCAGATAAGTCACTGGAACAGAGCCTGTTGGATTTTGGCTTTGTCAATGAGTCGTTGCTTCGTGATTTAAAAAGCGAGCTTTCCGGCAGTGTGTCTATTGATCTGAAACAAGCACTGCCTGACGCATCAGCACTGTTGCTAATCACGGTTGAATTTGCACGTCGACATACATTGATTCCCCTGTCACTTCAGGAAAACAGACTCACTGTTGCGGTGGTTGATGCCAATGATCTACAGACAATGGATCGTTTGCAGCATCAGGTGGCCGACGACATAACACTAAAAACAGTGGTCGCCAGTGTCCGGGATATCACTGATGCAATTGATCGTTTCTATGGGTTTGAGTTATCCATTGATGGCATTCTTAGTGAAATAGAGAGTCACCAGCATGCGGCAACTACAGGTGATGAACTAGATGCCGAGTACAGTCAGCCTTTCGTTCGTCTGGTTGATGCCATTCTGGTAGACGCGGTAAAGCGTTCAGCATCCGACATTCACTTTGAGCCTGAAGCCGGTTTTCTCAGGGTGCGCTATCGTATCGATGGTGTGATGCGGCAAGTGAGAAGTTTGCACTATGACTACTGGTCTGCGCTATCTGTGCGAATAAAGGTTTTGTCAGAATTAAATATTGCTGAAAAAAGAGCCCCACAGGATGGTCGATTATCTTTTGATGTAGCTGGATCGCCGGTTGAATTTCGTGTCTCTGTCTTGCCGACCATTCACGGTGAAAACATTGTGTTACGGATACTTGATCGGCAAAAAGGAATTGTACCGATGACGTCATTGGGGTTAAGTGAACAGGCGTTTTCAGCCCTAAATCTAATGATGGCGCGACCGGAGGGTTTGATTCTGGTCACCGGGCCAACGGGTAGCGGAAAAACCACCACGCTCTATTCGATGCTTAATCAGATCAGCGATGAACGTATAAACATCATGACCATGGAAGACCCGGTGGAATACCCCCTTCCCCTATTGCGACAGACAACGGTGAACGAACAGGTGAAACTGGATTTTGCCGAAGGGATAAAAGCCATATTACGACAGGACCCGGATGTTATTCTAATTGGTGAAATTCGTGATCAACAGACCGCTGAGATGGCACTGCGTGCCTCAATGACGGGTCACCAGGTATATTCTACTTTACACGCTAACAGTGCCATCGGATCCTTAAGCAGGTTGGCAGATATTGGGGTTGGACGATCAGCGATTGTAGGCAACATCATTGGTATTGTGGCGCAGCGACTGGTGAGAAAATTATGTGATCATTGTAAAAAATCTGCGGTGCCTGATGAGTTTGAGCAAAGTATTATTGGTCAATGTGATCGACACTATTGTGCTGTAGGTTGCGATCTGTGCGAGCAGCAGGGCTATAAAGGCCGGGTCTCCATTACGGAAGTGCTGAGATTTAATGCGGAAATTGAAGAGGCAATTGTAAAGAGTGCTAACTCTGGTGAAATCATGTTAGCCGCCAGAAAGGCTGGCTTTACAACACTTGCAGAAGATGCGGTAGACAAGGTTTGTTCTGGCATAACGTCAATTGAAGAGGTTTCTCGTGTGATCGACTTCACAAACCGCGTGATATAATTCAGGTAGAGTTTTTAACAGGTAGTGAGAAGTTAATTCGTGGTTCGTAGTAGGTAGTTAATTCGTAGTAATGAAGTTTTTTTCCTACAAAGCAATAGATGCATCCGGTGTCATACGGCAAGGCGTAATGCCTGCGCTTAACCTGACAGATCTGGAAGATCGCCTGGGCAATGCCCAACTAGATCTTATTGTTGGTCGGCGTTCTTTTTTGAAGAATATTGGTCGCGATCCACGCTGGAGTCGTCGAGAGCTGATTGATTTCACCTTCCATCTCGAACAATTAGTCACAGCCGGTATACCGTTGCATGAATCGTTGTGTGAATTTCGGGATTCCGCCGGGAAAACCCACTTAACGTCTGTAGTTTCGCGATTGTTAGATGCGATCGATAATGGTCAAAGTTTATCGGATGCCTGTCAATCGCAGTCGCTGGTATTTGATCAGTTGTATACCAGTATGCTTGCTGTGGGGGAACAAAGCGGTCGCCTTGATGAAGTTCTGAGTGATTTGGCGGAATTACTTAAATGGCAGGATGAAACGCTAAGTCGAATTAAAAATGTGCTTATCTATCCTTCCTTTGTTGCTGTTGTACTTTTGGTGGTCATTATCTTTGTGATGACCTGGCTGGTCCCGGGGTTGTTGTCGTTCGTTACCTCTACAGGCAGCGAACTACCCTGGCACACGCAAGCATTGGTGGCGACATCAGAATTTGTCAGTCGTTACTGGTTGGGCGTGTTTCTGTTGATGGTACTCGGTGTAGTGTTTGTTCGGGCTGCCATCAGTGCAAATCGAAACGTCAGAAAATACGCGCATGCAGTGTTTCTCAAGGCACCGCTGATCGGATCGATTTTATTTAAAATACGTATGGCGCGCTTTTCACGCTGCTCGGCATTGATGGTTAGCTCGGGTATTAGCCTGATAGATACTCTGAAACTGTCAGAGAGTGTGATGGACAACCTTGTGCTGGGTGATGCTCTGCGCAGTATTCGTCATAGAATAATTGATGGTGAAACCGTTGCAGACAGTTTTGCCAAAAGTCATCACTTTCCTCCTGTGTTTTCTCGAATGATGCGTGTCGGTGAATCAACGGGCGCAATGGACGTCGCGTTTACTCAGACAAGCTATTTTTACGACCGGGAATCTCGCGAGTCGATTGCACGACTTGAGCAATTTATTGGACCAGTGATGATTGTTGGAGTTGGATCAGTGATGATGTGGGTGGTCATCTCTGTCATCGGTCCAATTTACGATTTAGTATTTAGCATGAGTGGGCAGTTTTAATGCGGTATGTATTGGTAGTACAGGGTGAAAAAGTATCAGCGCTGGCGGTTGGTCGCTCTGAGTATAGTGTGCCCGTTGTATTTCTAAATGATCAGCGTGGGCTGCAGCAGTTTTCAGTGTACCTCAGAGAGCGCCATGATTCCTTGTTTTCTGTAGTGATTGACTCTAAAGATGAAGAGCATCACCAGGCAAAGCTTCCTGCTTTAAATCGGCGTGATCAAAGGCGGATGCTGAATAGATTACAGCGGCAGTACTTTCCCTCAAATGCATTATGCGCTGTGACAGTGCCGCGCCGCAAAAGCACTGCAGGGGGAAAAGCTGGCGCCACCATTTCCGGTATCGGTGACCAAAATGATTGTGATCATTGGCTGGGGTTACTGAAGGCTGAATCAACGCTGATCGCTGAAATCTATTCCCTGTCTTTACTGGGTGCATTGCTTCCTGTGGTCTCATCAACTGGTATCAGCTTATGCGCTGTTCAACTGGGTTCTAATGACTTCAGGCTGATGGCCTATGAGGGTGCCCGATTACTGATCAGTCGTCATATAACACTGACGGGAGATTTGTCCTTGGAACTTGCTACACAACTATCGCAGACCCTGACGTATATCGAGTCCATGGCTATTCCCGCGCAGGATAACAATTCGCAGGTGGCGGTACCGGGTAATCCATCGGGTATTGGCAGACAGGCGAATGTTTCCGTCATTGGAGACCTTCCGCCAGAGGTATGTTCAGCGCTGGCCAGCGACAATATAAAATTTTATCGATGGGATAAGCTGGTGCAACTGGCGGGTAACGAATTGAGTGGGACGCTAACCGGGGCGGTGGCTCTGTTTGCAGCGCTTTCAGTAAAGAAACAAAGTAGAGACGCTCTGCTTATCAGTGGGCATTATGGCTGTAGCTATCTATCCAGACGTTTGAGACATTTATTGATTGCCGGATCTCTTAGTTGTCTTGGTGTGACTATGGCTGCCGCGGCCACCACGGTTCACTACAGTCAAACGTATGAGTCTCTGGCTGAATTTGCTCAGTATTTACAAGTTGATTTTATAGCGCCGCTACCCACCAGCTTTTCCATTGCGGGGGCCGAGTATCCAGTTGAGGCAGTGCGTGATTCCCTGCGGCTATCGCGGCAGCTCGAGGCCAGCGCGCAGAGTACGCCATTGCATTTTTTGAGGGCCGTTGCAGCGGACCTTACTGTATATCCCGAATTGCAAGTGACATCCATTAAGTGGGGTAGAGCGGATACTACTATGCCCGCTGGATTGGAAATATCAGGTTTTTCCGAAATTAACGGGCAGCTCTCCGGTGAAAGTTATACCGCTACTATTGAAGGATATGTGCGTGGAGGAGAGACCAACACAATCAGCTCTTCAGGACGGTTTAACAGTTTCATCGCTGCGCTAAAGGCAGCGAACCGATACACCTCTGTCACTGTTCTGGAAAACCCTTTTGCAATAAGCCGGAATTCGTTTGATGCGGAGAGGCACTCTCCGGGCGAGAGACTGCGTTTTTCAATTGAGCTGATCAATCAGGATACGGTTCAGTGAGAGAAATGCTGTTTCAACATAAAAAAATAACCGGCAGTTTTCTGTGCCTGTTGTTTTTGGCTTTGCTTAGTGTTGTTTACTCCTGGCGTCAATCTCAGTTGTCATTTGATCGCTACCGTGAGGCAAGAATTGACTTTCAGCAACTGACCAGTCTCTACCATCAGTCTTCAGACGAGAATGAGTATCTCGCGGAGAATCTAGGTGTGTTTCAAAGTCTGCTGGAATTAGGTGCTCTGGGTGAAGTAACACCAATGGACTGGATTGAGGCTCTTGAGCACATAAGACTATCGCTAAATCTTAAGGATTTTTTCTATGAAATTAACCCGGCTGAGGTGCTGGGATCCGATGGTGATTCATCGCTGACAATTCAGTTGGCGACAGTTAATTTTCAATCAGCTTTTAAACACGATGAAGCGTTGTTTCAATTTTTTAATCAGCTGGAAAGAGATATCGGAATTCCCTATCAGATCAGCCAGCTTGAAATAGTCAGGGCTAATAGCGGCGAAGGTGAAAATGAACAACTGAGCCTGCGGGCCACTGGCGAGATTATCTGGCTAGCGATTGTGCCTTTGGCTAATGAAGCGGCCGGGGTCTGAAGAGATGTTGTTCTGCAGTAGTAATGCCTTTAGGTATGGAGTAGGCGGTGCCATCTGCGCATTGGTATTTACAAGCAGCGCGCTTGCAGAAGAAGAATTGCTCACGCTCGATAATTTAAGTTTATTCATGTCCCCGGTAGAGCGTGATCAGATTGACAATGATTCTATTCCCGTACAGGCCCCTGAAAAAAAGAGTATTGCTCTGCCAGAGACAGAAAAACCTGTCGTAAATAAGCCGATCACCAAAAAAGTAACATTGCATGGAGCCGTGGTGCGACCGGACCACAGTGCGGTTCTGATGCTGAATATTGGTACAAAACTAATTAGATACAGAGAATCTCAACCAGCGCCTGACTTTCATTTTGAAGTTAAGGCTTTTAGTCAGTCGGTAAAACTCTCTCCGGGTGAAACCGTACAAATCAGGGTTGGTGATGAGTAATAGTAAGCGTATAAGACAATTGCAAACTCTACGACTGCAAAACGGCGCTGCTCTATTAGTGTTGGTCACCGGGCTATTGGCGATGACCGGATATACTTTGCTGCAGTTGACTCATGCAAACCAACAGAGGTTTGCACATCAGCAGGAGATCACACGCTCTCTGGCAGCGGCCAAAAACGCCCTGATCGCCTATGCAGTCACTTATGTTGATCACTATGGCCACAATACCCGGGGTGGCGTCGGACGATTGCCGTGTCCTTCGGGCAGTAGGTATGGTTCACCGGTCGGGACTTGCGGGCCTGATGCCATCGGGTATTTGCCAGGTGTGTGGAAAAGAGGCAAAAAGCAGATTGACATTGATCATCTTGAACGGTTTCTTGACCGTGATCTGTGGTACAGCGTTTCTGCAGACTATCGCTTCAATCCGGCCTTTAATCCGCTAAATTCAAATCAATCGGATTATTTGCTGACCGTCGATGGGGATGATCAGGTTGTTGCTGTCATCATTGCCCCGGGTCCGCCACTTCCTGGTCAAAGTCGAGTTGGTGGTGCAGGTGCTATCAGTGACTATCTGGAAGGTGAAAATGCAGATGGCGATTCTGTGTTTCGCACTGCTGGCAATGATCGGCTGGTGACTATAACCCGATCAGAACTCATGCCTCTGATAGAACGACGCGTTTTGGGGTTTGCCAGAGATTGGCTGGCAGAGTATAGGCTTCAGTATGGATACTATCCATTCGCCGCTGCCTTTGGCGATCCTGACGGTGCCTGTCAAAACGGCCTGACGCGGGGCAGGTTGCCAATGCGTGCTGGTGATTGTACTGAGGTACCGCTCGGGGATCTGCGTAGCCAATTTGTACCAAAAGGCCGAACGGTTTCGGAAACCTGGTTTGGTAATTACCATTGGTCTGATTTTATCTACTACCAGTCAGACCCCGGCTGCCTGCCAGGAGCCATGGACCAGCAGTGTACTATTGCTGACAACCTTGTTTTAAAGGTAAATGACAGAGGTGCACAGGTTTTATTGATTGGTGCGGGCAGCGCTATCGCCACCGAATTATTGCCGATGGGACAGCAGCGATTGCGTGGGAATGATGAACCCGGCAATGAGCAGATGATGCACTATTTTGATACCGTTTCGCTGTTATCTTCTGAGAATGTTTTCGATCTGCGCTATATGGATTCTGCGGTATTGTCTGGCAGTCAGTCTAATGATCACTACCAGGTGATACGACCATGAAGTGCAACACAGTTACGCCGTTACCTCGTGCAATGACGGGATTTTCGCTGCTTGAGGTATCCATGGTATTGCTGATTATGGGTTTTCTGCTCGGTTCTGTCGTTCAGCCGTTTGGCGCTCAACTACTTGATCGGCAGCGTGCTCAGACTCGAACTCAGTTATATGAAATACGAGATGCCGTTCTTGGGTTTATAGTTGCTAATCATCGATTTCCCTGTCCATTGAATGCCGTTATAAGTAGTGAGCAGGGATGTTCCTCCAACCATGGTTTTGTCCCTGCAGATATTCTGGGTATAGAAGGATCAATCGATGATCAAGGCGCGCTGCTGGACAGCTGGGGCAAACCAATTCTGTACAGCGTAACGGATACAGATTCGGATGGTGATGGACTGGCAGACTTCACCACGTTGCGGGGGATGCAGAATGCGGGCATGCAGAAGTTAGCGCCCGCGTTTGAAATATGCAGTTCAACGGCGGGCTGTGGACGGGTGCGCGCGAATCAAGTGCCATTGGTATTGGTGTCAAAAGGTGCAAGTGCGTCTGACCAATCGCCCGATGAAATAGAAAACACTGATTTGGACAATCGCTTTGTCAGTAAAGATATCGACCAGTCGGGTGCAGCGCAGTATGACGATATAGTGGTCTGGTTGTCGGAAAGCGTTTTGTATACCCGGCTGATACAAGCCCGGGTGCTTCCATAACACTAAAGTGAGAAAAGTGTATCCAGAAACTAAAAGTTGCAAGTTTTTTGCTTAGCGCCGGATAGTGTTATCCGGAAAAGTTCACACACAGAAGTAAGAGGTATTAGTAACAATGAAAAAACTCCAATCCGGATTTACGCTGATCGAGATAGCCATTGTGTTGTTGATTATAGGCTTGTTGTTAGGCGGGGTGATGAAAGGTCAGTCGATGATCAACAGCGCCAGAGTTCGTAGTATTGCCAATGACTTATCCGGCATAGAAGCTGGCTGGATTTCCTTTCAGGACAGATACCGTTCACTGCCGGGTGATTTTCCACGTGCATCTACCCATATCGCGGCAGAGGCGAAAGACGGCAACGCAAATGCTGTGATTGATTCTGCTGCAGAAGCCGGCGCTGTTTGGCAACATCTGGCCGGTGCCGGATTCATCAGTGGTAGTTTCGATGGATCAGCGGCAGGTGCTGTCAATGATACAAGTTGTGCGGTAGCTACCTGTCCGGTGAATCCGTTTAACGGTTTCTATAAGATCATTCATGGTAGTAATGGTCTGGATACCGCCAATGCCTCTCATGAGTTGGCTACAGGTGGCAATGTGCCGGTGGCAGTGATGTATGAGCTTGACCTTAAAATGGACGATGGAATTGCCAATACGGGCAGGCTCCGGGCATTTGCCGGCAATGAATATAGCGAATGTGTTGTAGGCGGAGAATGGAATGTGATTGGTGAGCAGGCAAACTGCGCGGGGGTGCTTAAGTTACCTTTGTAGATTTATTGATAAAGCAGGCACCCGTCTTGTGGCGGGTGCCTGTTGGCAATGAAGATATATCAGGCACAGGCTTTTTCTGTGCTTTGTACCAAAATCCACTTGATCAAATCCCGGTGATCCTCAAGCTGAAGTGCCTGGGACTTGGTCATGGTGGCAATTAAAAACGGGCTTTGCTGTTTTATCAGGGTTTTTATTTCTTCGTCCAGGGTGGGGTGGGCCGCTTCACCCCAGGGCTTTCTGGAGATCAGTTCTTTTAGTTGCGTAAATCCCCCAGCGCCGCTATGAAATGCGACAGATACAATGACTTTATCGTTTTCGTTCAGGGTTTGCAGGCATTTGTTGTTATGCAGATTTTGTTTGTCACTTGAGTCAGCAAGTAAAAGTGCTTCATTATCCTGTGATGTATATGGAGTATTAGCCAGTGCGGGAATGCAGCCTGCGCTGATGAAAAATACTACCAGGGAAATTTTAGATAAGGTCTTCATTTAAGGTTCCAGATTATACTCTTTGATCTTGCGGGTAAGCGTATTTCGGCCCCACCCCAGAATCGCTGCAGCTTCCTGCCGGCGGTTTCCGGTTTGCTCTAATGCACAGAGAATCAGGGTTTTTTCAAATTTTTCTGTGGCTTGTCTGGCTACGCCCGATTCGTTTTTCATGGTGCTCCGCGCCCATTGTTGCAGGGCAGTGGTCCATTCACCATCGCCTTCAATAACCGGGTTTTCATCAGGTGACAGATCTGGGGGTAAATCGGCTATTTCAAGTTCTGACCCGGATGACATTACAGTCAGCCAGCGTGCCAGATTTTCCAGTTGCCGAACATTTCCGGGCCACGGTAGTGAGCAAAGATATTCTTCCAGTGCGGTGGTTGATGTTTTCGGGTCACAACTGAGTTCTGCGGCGGCATTGCGTAAAAAATGTTTTAGCAATAAAGGAATGTCGGCGGATCTTTCTCGCAGCGCAGGTGCTTTTATTCTAATCACATTCAGTCGATGAAACAGATCTTCGCGAAATAGCTGTTGATCGACCATACCCTCGAGGTCCTGATGGGTGGCCGCAATGATTCGTACATTAACTTGTATTGGACGGCGACCGCCGACTCTGAAAAACTGGTTTTCAGACAGAACTCGTAGCAATCGGGTTTGCAGCGGGGCGGGCATATCGCCAATTTCATCCAGAAATAACGTGCCATTGTCAGCTTGTTCGAATCTGCCCTGTCGCTGCTCAGTGGCTCCGGTGAATGCTCCTTTTTCGTGACCGAATAATTCTGACTCCATTAACTCTTGTGAGATAGCTGCCATATTCAACGCGATAAACGGTTGTTCAGAACGGGTGCTGTGTTGATGAAGAGCGCGTGCGATAAGTTCTTTACCAGTACCTGATTCACCATTAATTAAAACGGTTGCATTTGACCGAGCCAGCCGCCCGATTGCCCGAAACACTTGTTGCATGGCAGCAGTTTCGCCAATCAGCCCAGGCTGTTCTTTAAGTGGCCGTGTTACTTTTTTTGCGGCACTTTTTTTGTTTGTAAATGCGCGTTGGGTGATCTCTATAATTTCGTTCACATCGAACGGCTTGGGTATGTACTCAAAAGCGCCGCCTTCATAAGCTGAAACAGCAGTTTTAAGATCTGCGTGTGCAGTCATTATAATAATGGGCGGGGCGGTATCGCGGTGTTCGCGAAGTTGTTCAAGAAGTTCAAGCCCGCTCATTCCATTCATTCTGACATCGCTCAGGATAGCGTCGGGACTTCGGGCATTTTTGGTTAGTGCTTCCATGGCGGCATCGGCGCTTTCGAAACTGTCGAAGTCTATTTCCTGCCGTTGAAACGCACGCTCAAGTACCCATCTAATAGACTGATCATCATCGATTATCCAGACTCTATTGCGATTCATGACTTTTCTCTATTGGCATGGTCACTTCAAATGAGGTGAGTCCGTTTCTTTGGCGGCACTCAATCAAGCCTCCGTGTTGCACAACCAGTGATTGTGCTATGGATAGTCCGAGGCCAGTGCCTTTGCTACGCCCGGATACCAAAGGGTAGAACAGTGTTTCGGTGAGATCAGCTGGTATCCCGGGGCCGTTATCCTGAATATGAACTTTACACACCAGTCGTTTTAGCTCACCACGAATAGTGAAGTTTCTCTCTACCCTGGTGACGAATATAACTTTTGCATCGGTCGTGTCTTTTAGAGCGTATAAGGCATTGCTCACCAGGTTAATAAAAACCTGAACAAGTTTTTCTCTATCGCAGTAAAGGTCCGGAATACTGGGATCGTAGTCGTACCGTGTGGCAACTTTACCCGGGTTATCGGTGAGCAGTAGTTTGCCTACGTAGTTAAGAATTTCATGAATATTATGATTGTCGAGTGTCGGGCGTGAATTTGGCCCCAGCATTTTTTGCAACAGCAGTTGCAGTCGGTCAGTCTCTTTGATCATCAAACTGGTGTATTCGGTCAGTTTAGACCGTCCCAGCTCTTGCTCGAGTAGTTGCGCTGCTCCTCTGATACCGCCAAGCGGATTGAGCACTTCATGAGCAACACCGCGTAGCATGTTTTGCGATCGTTCCTGTTGGTCAAGCAGTGCGCGCTCGGTGGCAATTTTTAACGACCGGTCGACGTCGAGTATTTCCAGTACTACCTGTGTGCTGTTATCCGCAAGGCTGACGGGAGTCACCACACAATCTATGGTGATGGTGCCATGCAGTCGGGTTAGTATTTCAACTTTGCGGCTCACCACTGATTGAGTGGTATCGATGGCTTCGTTTATTTGATTTAACAAAGTCTCCGGAAGCGGTACAGCATTGGCGATATGTTTACCCTGAGCAAATCGCTTACTGCAACCCAGTATAGATTCGGCAGCAAAGTTCAGCCACTTGACGGTAAGTTGATTGTCTAGTGAAACAATTGCAACACTACAGCTGTTTAGTAAGTGCTCGTGTGAATTCAAACCGATGCCCGGGGGTAGTGGGTAGACGATATAATAACAGTCGTACAGGTGTTTGTGGTCCTAACTTTCAGG
>CAZNOB010000005.1:32775-68981 GCA_964574535.1 uncultured Granulosicoccaceae bacterium
AGAATTCTTGCACTTACAGTGTGCGTGCCACGTGTGACCTGGGATAGATTCAGATTGGCGTGCTGGCCGCGGCTGATGTCTTTGCCGTCAACCGTGATCACCAGCTCATGCGTGCTTGATAATCGCGGGGTGGGTAGCAGTATCACCTGAACCGAGCCAGATCTGTCAGAGACGACTTTGTCATTATTGGGAGTGAGTAGTTCAAGCGACTCATAGCGAGTCACCTCTTTGCCGTCGTCATCACTTTCCAGCGCTTCAGCGGTCCGTTGAGCCGGGTCAGCTTCGGGGGTTGGGCGAAGTTTGATTTTTAACTTTTCAGCACCCTGAACAGGTTTATCGGTGTAGGCGATATTGCCGTTTTCGTCCAGATACTTATAGATACCCGCTATTGCAGTGCCTGAGACAGATGTGACCGCCACCACAAAAAGACAAACGGTTAAGTAATCCCTCACGAGAGAGCTCCAGATAAATATAGAGGTAACACTCTCCACTCATTTTTTGGGCCTTATTTTCGGATCCAGACAAAATTTAGGTGTAAACAGTGACGCGTGACGCTCTGCATCTTAGTTCTGTGTGTGCCACACAGACTTTCTGCCGGTCCCTGATTTTTTCTGGACAGTTTTTTGTCAGGAAAACTTTCGTTTTACAAGCTGTAGTACTGATCAAACTCAATCGGGTGGGTGGCCATGCGCAGGCGCGTAACTTCTACCGTTTTCAGGCTGATATAAGCATCGATCATCGCATCGCTCATGACACCGCCTGCTGTCAGAAATTCGCGGTCGGTGTCGAGCGCTGACAGAGCCTGATCCAGCGATTGAGCCACCGTCGGGATTTTTTTGGCTTCTTCCGCTGGCTGTGTATAGAAGTTTGTATCTACGGCTTCGCCCGGATGTGTGCGGTTTTTTATACCGTCAAGCCCCGCCATCAGCAATGCGGTGAGAGTAAGGTAGGGGTTACCGGACGAATCAGGAAAGCGAGCTTCAATGCGGTGCGCGCGGGGGCTTGTTACCTGTGGAATACGGACCGACGCAGAGCGGTTCCGTGTAGAGTAAGCCAGCATCACGGGTGCTTCACAGCACGGCACCAGACGTTTGTAGCTGTTGGTGGATGCATTTGAAAATGCATTCACGGCTCTCGCGTGTTTGATCACCCCACCGATATAGTGCAGAGCCAATTCTGAGAGGCCGCCGTACTCATCCCCCGAAAACAGGTTTTTTCCTTTCTTGTTCAGCGACATGTGAACATGCATACCACTACCAGTGTCACCAACCAGTGGCCTGGGCATGAAGGTGGCTGTTTTGCCATGCAGATGTGCGACATTGTGAATCACGTATTTCATGATCTGCACTTCGTCAGCGCGCTTGACCAGCGTATTAAACCGGGTGCCGATTTCACACTGCCCGGCAGTACCGGCTGCGTGGTTATGCGCTTCCGCCGTGATGCCCATCTGTTCCATCACCAGACACATTTCATTGCGAATATCGTGCAGGGAGTCAACCGGAGGTACAGGGAAATTACCGCCTTTCACGCGGGGGCGATGCCCGGCGTTGCCACCCGTGTATTCTTTGCGGGTATTCCATGCGGCTTCATCCGAGTCTATATAAAAATAAGTGCTGCCCGTTTCGGTACTCCAGCGAACATCATCAAAGACAAAGAATTGTGCTTTGGTGCCGAAGCAGGCGGCATCGGCAATTTTCAAGGACTGCATGTAGGCTTCTGCCCGATGAGCTACTGAGCGAGGATCGCGCTCATAAGCTTGCATGGTGTCTGGTTCCAGCACGTCGCAACGAATATTAAGTGTGGGTTCCTCGGTAAACGGGTCCAGGATGGCAGATTCAGTATCTGGCATCAGGATCATGTCTGAAGCATCAATGCCTTGCCAGCCTGGCATTGATGAGCCATCGAACATTTTGCCTTCTGCAAACGAGTCATCATTGATCTGACTGGCGGGTATGGTGACGTGCTGTTCTTTACCGTGCGTATCGGTGAATCGAAAGTCGATGAAGGTGACGGTGTGTTCTTTCATCATTTTCAATACAGATTTTACGCTCATGGGTTCTCAGTCGTGGTGTAGTTGAAAATTAACTCACAGGGTGAGCAGACCGTTGATTTCTGTATGCCTGATGACCTGGGGGGCTGTCCAACAATGAATGTTCTGCTGTGGGCGCGATATTTTGGCCACCTATTTCGATTAATCTCGTTTAAAAAGAACCACTACTCACCTCTATTGATCAAAATCTCAATCGCTCGAGACGAACCCCGTTCCCGGACTGCCACCTGGCTGCACGCAAGGCAACTTCGGCCCAGCACCTGAATAGCCTATATTTATAAAATACAGCGGCTTAGTGATGGTATTATTCTGCCGAGGCTACGCGTTGAGAGATTGTGCGGCGATGATTCATTGGTTGCCTGATCTCGTCTGTAAATCGCAAATAGCACACCAGTTTGTGTAAATGTCAGGCAGGCGACATCCTGACCTATAATTTAAGTGAACCCTCGCGCTAGAATATCGGATTGTGCACTGTTATGGCCGGCCAGAGCTGGTCACAATGGCATCCTGTCGCTTTCACTATTTAAACTAACTATTTCGATTCGGAGTTATCTCTTGCCATTTGAATTGACCACTTTTCAGGGTCTGATCGCTGCTTTACAACATTACTGGAGTGAGCAAGGTTGTATGGTTCAGCAACCACTCGATATGCAGGTGGGTGCGGGAACATTTCATACGTCAACTTTTTTACGCGCGATTGGCCCCGAGCCTTGGAACGCCTGCCATGTGCAGGGCTCGCGGCGGCCTACTGATGGTCGATACGGTGAGAATCCCAATCGTTTGCAGCATTACTTTCAATTTCAGGTGGTGATGAAGCCTTCGCCGTCTGACTTTCAGGAACTGTATCTGGGCTCGTTAAAAGCGCTCGGGTTTGATCCGCTTGTACATGATATCCGGTTCGTCGAAGACAACTGGGAATCGCCAACTCTTGGTGCCTGGGGGCTGGGTTGGGAGGTATGGTTGAACGGCATGGAAGTTACACAGTTCACCTACTTTCAACAAGTCGGGGGTCTTGAGTGTCGACCTGTAATGGGTGAAATTGCGTACGGCCTTGAACGTCTGGCCATGTATATACAAGGTGTGGATAGCGTGTATGACCTGGCGTGGTCACGCCATGGCAATGAAGTTGTCACCTATGGTGATGTGTATTTGCAGAACGAGATCGAGCAGTCAGCCTATAACTTTGAGCATGCAGATGTAGATGTCTTGTTTACCGCGTTTGATAATCATGAAAAAGAAGCACAAAAATTGTCAGAACTTGGCCTGGCGATGCCGGCCTATGAACAAGTGCTGGCCGCTTCTCATACGTTTAATTTACTTGATGCTCGCCATGCGATCTCGGTTACCGAGCGTCAGCGCTATATACTTCGAATTCGACAACAAGCCAGAGGCGCCGCCGAAGTCTATTACGCTGCGCGGGAGAAACTTGAATTTCCGCTGTTAAAGAACACACACGAACAGGAGGTCACTCATGACTGATCATGCAGACTTTCTGGTTGAGATAGGCACCGAAGAGTTACCACCCAGGGCCCTGGTGAAGTTGTCGGAGGCATTGGCAGACGGAATAGTCAGCGGACTTGCCGATGCTAACCTCGATACTGGTGAGTGTCATGTGTATGCGTCGCCGCGACGCCTGGCAGTACATATTGAGTCACTGGCCTTGCGACAGCAGGATAGCAGCATACAAAAGCGCGGCCCGGCCGTTGCTGCAGCATTTGATGCTGATGGAAACCCCAGTAAAGCGGCGCTTGGATTTGCTAAATCCTGTGGTATGGAGGTGGCAGACCTTGATCGCATGAAAACCGATAAAGGTGAATGGCTGGTTGTTAACATTGATCAAAAAGGCGCAGCTGCCAAAGACCTTCTGCCCGCTATCATCGCGGCTTCACTGGCGGCATTGCCAATTCCCAAACGTATGCGCTGGAGCGATCACGATGTTGAGTTTGTGCGGCCGGTACATTGGCTGGTGATCTTGCTTGGCGATGAAGTGGTTGAGGCTTCCCTGCTTGGGCTGACAGCGGGCCGCCAAACCAGGGGGCACCGATTTCATAGTAGCGGAGAACTCACCATCGCTCATCCGGCCGACTACGTCACCGTTCTGCGGGAGCAGGGCCATGTGATTGCCGATTTCGATGAACGACGTCAGTTGATCGCGCAGGGGGTAACAGAAACTGCAAAACAAGTGGGGGGTCATGCGGTGGTTGATGCTGATCTGCTTGATGAAGTGACTGCGCTGGTGGAGTGGCCGGTTGCGGTGGCAGGCAACTTTGATGCTGAGTACCTGGAAATTCCGTCTGAAGTTTTAATCACTACCATGAAGGACAATCAGAAGTATTTCCCATTGCTGGACAACAACGGAAAACTATTGCCGCTGTTTATCACAATTTCTAATATCGATAGCTCTGATATGGAAAAAGTGCGCGTTGGTAATGAGGTAGTGATTCGGCCACGTCTTGCGGACGCCATGTTTTTCTGGAAGCAGGACCGCAAAAAATCTCTGCTTGATCACGAAGCAACCTTAAAGAATGTGGTTTTTCAAACTCGTCTGGGCAGTATCTACGATAAGACAGTGCGCACGGGCAAACTGGCAATGGGTATTGGTGCGATCGTTGGTGCAGATAGTGTGCATGTCGAGCGTGCTGCGCGGTTATCGAAGTGTGATTTAATGAGTGAGATGGTCGGTGAATTCCCTTCTGTGCAGGGAATAATGGGGGAATATTATGCCGAGCTTGAAAATGAACCAGCGGCGGTTTCGCAAGCGCTGAGAGAGCAGTATTTGCCACGTTATGCAGATGATATTCTGGCGGGCTCTGCAGTGGGACAATCACTTGCGATAGCGGATCGACTCGATACATTGGTCGGTATTTTTGGTATCGGTCAAAAGCCGACAGGGGTAAAAGATCCGTTTGCCTTGCGACGCTTGTCTCTGGGTGTGCTTCGCACCATGATCGAGTGTGAACTTGAACTGGATTTGCAGGTACTGCTTAAGCAGGCGGTTACTGAACTTGGTGACAGGATCGAACAGCCAGATACCGATGTGCAGGTTTTTGATTTTATGCTCGAGCGATTGCGGGCGTACTACAGTGCGCAGGGGATTGGACCGCAAATTTTTGATTCAGTAGCGGCTATTCGTCCGACCTCACCGCTGGACTTTGATCGCCGAGTGAAAGCAGTACAGGCGTTTAGCCAGTTGCCAGAGGCGCAAAGTCTGGCGGCAGCGAATAAACGAACCAATAACATCCTTAAAAAGAATGCGGCAGCCGACGGAGTGTCTGTTGATCCCAAGCTGTTTGACACCCGGACAGAAACAGATCTCCATCAAGCCGTAGCAGTTGCAAAAACATCAGTAGAACCATTATTTGCTGCAGGTGAATACGCTCAGGCACTGCAGGCACTGGCACAGTTGCGCGAACCGATTGATCAATACTTTGATGAAGTGATGGTGATGGCTGATGATAAAGCCGTTCGCGAGAATCGATTGGCGATGCTGTCAGACATGCGAAGCCTGTTTTCGTACGTGGCTGATCTGAGTGTGCTGCAAAATTAGTATGCGGTACATAGGCCAAAAACAATGGCAATTGATGGATGCACATTTAATTGCTGTGGCCGTTAGCTGCCATTGGCTGGCCAGTGGGAGATGAATAAATGAAGCTTGTTATTCTTGATCGGGATGGAGTCATCAATGAAGAATCTGATGACTACATCAAGACAGCCAGTGAATGGATTCCCGTTGAAGGCAGTATTGAAGCAATAGCGCGGCTTTGCCAGGCAGACTATCGGGTGATTGTGGTGACTAATCAGTCTGGTATAGCACGCGGGCTATTGACGCTTGAAGATCTTCACGCAATCCACGAAACCATGCAGCAGGCAGTTGCCAATTGTGGCGGACGTATTGATGCAATTTTTATTTGTCCACATAAGCCTGATGATGATTGCGATTGTCGCAAGCCGCGCCCCGGTATGTTGCATAGTGTCATGGAGCGTCTGGATACTGAACTGGTAGGAGTGCCGCTGGTTGGAGATTCACTCAGGGATGTTCAGTCTGCAATGGTAGTTGGCGCATTACCTGTGTTGGTCAAAACCGGTCACGGGGAGCGCACGCTCGATCAGAATCGTCATTTGGAAAATGTACATGTTTTTGATGATCTGGCGTCATTTGTAGACGATCTACTTAGTAATTCAACTGAAGACTAAATAACTCCCGGGCGTTGCAATTGGATGTGTCGGCAATTTCTGCTGCGGTTTGGCTTCTAAGCGTTGCCACTGCTTGCAGTACCTTGTTGATATAGGCAGGCTCGTTGCGTTTTTTTGTATGGGGTTCTGTTGACTTGATTTGAGGCTCGCCGGGGATATGGTTTGGCGGTTGATCCGGTGCATCGGTTTCCAGCATTATTGCATCCAGTGGTAATTTCCGGACCAGAGAGTGAAGTTTTCGTGATCCCGGATAAGTAACCGGGCCTCCAAAACTGAGTTTATATCCAAGATCAAGTAATCGATGGGCCTGTTGCAAACTGCCGTTATAGCTATGCACCACACCGTTGCCTTGCGGGTTGTTGATTGCGTGCTGTTTTAAAGTGAGTATGACATCCTCGACGGCTTTTCTTGCATGAATTATCACTGGCAACTGATATTGCTTTGCCATTTCCAGCTGTGCTGTAAAGAAAAAATTTTGTGTTTCACGCGTCTGCTCTTCAATAAATCCATCCAGTCCGCATTCACCAATCGCTGTCAGGCTCTGCTTCTGCAGGGTTTTTTCCAGTGAATCCAGATCGGATCGTTGGTGTTGATCACAGAAAACCGGGTGCAGGCCCGCAGTTGCAAAGACTCCTGTATATTTTTCCGCCAGGGATCGAATCAATTCCCACTGATCTTGGGTGACCGCAGGAATGATCATCGCTATCACGCTATTGTTGACGGCGCGTTGGTAGACCTCATCGCGATCGATATCAAAACGTGGATCGTCCAGATGCACGTGTGTATCTATGATTGGCGGGGAGTTGGTGCTCACAATTCTCTATTACGGTCCCGGGTTCGGGTTGTCCTGATGAATTTTTTCAATATGTTCTAATTGTTCTTTATCGAGAGTGAGTTCGGTGCTTTTTATATTAGCGCGTAATTGTTTAACGCTGGTTGCACCAATAACCGTCGAGGTGGTGAATGGCTGCTGTGTGACAAATGCCAGTGCCATTGATGCGGGATCAAGTTCAAACTGAGTGGCCAGACTCACGTATTTTTCGACAGCCTGTTGTACTTTTTCGGTGGTATAACGGTAGAAATAGTTTTTATGTAAAGTGAGTCGAGCACCGGGCGGTTCATTGCCGTTCAGGTACTTGCCCGATAATGCGCCGCCAGCCATGGGTGAATAAGCAAGTAGTCCGACATCGGATCGATGCGCGAATTCTGCCAGTCCGATTTCATAGCTGCGGTTGATCAGACTGTATGGATTCTGGATCGAGGCGATACAATCACAGCCCAGATCATGTGCCGCGCTGAGATACTGATGTAATCCCCATGGCGTTTCGTTTGAAACTCCTGCTGCACGAATTTTACCGCTGCCAATCAGTTTTGCCAGGGTGTCCATGGTGTGATGGATCGGGCTGTCGTGTTTATCGCGCCCGTATTCATAACCCAGCTTGCCAAAATAGTTTGTATTGCGGGCCGGCCAGTGGATTTGAAACAGGTCTATGTAATCTGTTTTTAGCCTGTGCAGGCTATCGTCCAGGGCTTGCCGGATCTGCCCGTCATTGAGTTGCGGGCCGTTGCGAATATGGCCAATCCATTTTTTCGGGGCAGGGCCCACCACCTTAGTAGCGATGATCAATTGATCGCGTTTCTGATGTTGCAGCCAATTGCCCAGAATCTGCTCGGTGAGTGTTGTGGTATCAGCAGATACCGGTCCCGGGTAAAGTTCTGCAGTATCAATAAAATTGATGCCGTTGGCCGTCGCGAAGGTGAGTTGTTCGTGTGCTTCCTGTTGAGTGTTTTGAGCTCCGAAGGTCATCGTGCCAAGGCAAAGCGAGCTCACCTTAATTCCTGTTTTTCCAAGACTTCTGTATTGCATAGCGGTGGTCCGGGAGAGGTAAGCACAGATGGTAACGGCTCACACGGATTTGTGCTCATAAGACTTTGACCGCGGATTTCTTAATTTTACGGGATCAGAAAATTAAGTTGAGCATCGTCAGGCTGACAATCAGGAACAGAATAGTCATGAAAGTCCCGGCGCGCATAAAATCGATCACACGATAACCGGCTGGCCCCATTATAAGTGCGTTCACCTGATGGGTCGGGATGATAAAAGAGTTGGATGTTGCGATAGCCACGGTCAGGGCGAAAATAGCGGGATCAGCGCCCGCGCCGACAGCTATATTTACTGCCAGTGGCACCAGCAGCACGGTGGCGCCGATATTCGACATCACCAGAGTAAACAATGTTGAGAGAACAGCGATCACGGTTTGCAAAAGCCAGATTGGCACATCGCCAAGTATCAGCAGAGTTTGCTCGGCAATCCATGCGGCCGCGCCGGATTTTTCTACCGCGAGCCCAAGCGGGATTAGACTGGCCAAAAGAAATACTGTTTTCCAGCTGACCGCGCGATAGGCTTCATCCATGGTGAGAACGCCAGCCAGGATCATCCCCATCGCACCGACCAGCAGAGAGACCGAAAGCCGCAGCTCCGAAAATAACACCAGAACCAGCGCGAGAGAAAAGAACAACAGCGCTGGCTTAATTTTATTAGGGCGCAGTTCTTCATCGACGTGATCGGTGACGACAGCATAGTCTTCGTTATTTCTCAATTTTTTCAGGTTTCGCCACGAGGTATGCACCACCAGTGTGTCACCGCCCTGAAGAGGCTCGGTGCGAACTGATTTATCGAGCGTATAGCCGGCGCGGTAGATCTTCAGAATATGCAAGCCGTCATTGCGGCGAAGTTGTAAATCGTTGAGGCTTTGCCCAACCAATGAAGAGCCAGGTGGGATAACTATTTCTGCGATACCGGTTTCCTGAGCGTTCATCACGCTGGAGAAGTGGTTTTCACTTTTAACGATGCGCAGTTTGTATTGCCGGGCGAATTTGACCAGCTGACGTTTGTTGCTTAATACACCTATGTAGCTGTTGACCCAAATGACTTCTTTGCCATCCGGAACAACGCTGACTTCATCTCCGTTTCTGATGGCAAGTACAAACGGCACGCTTTCCAGAGTTCGTTCGATCTGCATAATGGTCATCCCAACCAATGGGCTGTCGATGGTGGCCTGCAGCTCGAAGAGCTCACCGGCAATACCGTAGACTCTTTCAAAGTAGTCGGCGGTTCTGGTGGTGGTTTCTTTTTGTTTTTCGCCTTTCACATTGGGCAGCACCCAGCGGCCGAAGATCATAAAGAACAAAATACCCGTGGCGATCAGTGACAAGCCAATCGGGGTAACATCAAACAGGCCGAATGTCTCCATCTGGTTTTCCGGAGGCAACGCTTTGTTTGAGGAGAGCAGCAAGTCGTTAAGTAGAATCAACGGGCTTGAGCCAACCATGGTTACGGTACCACCGAGGATGGCGCAAAATCCCATCGGCATTAGCAATCTGGACATCGGGATACTGGTGCGTCGACTGATTCGACTCACTACTGGCAAAAACAGCGCTGCAGCGCCAACATTCTGCATAAAGCTTGAGATGATACCGACGGTGCCGGACACCAAAGGTGTTATGCGGGCTTCGGTGGAGCCGCCTTTTTTAAGAATCCAGTTAGCGACCCGGCTCATGATGCCGGTTTTATCGAGCCCCGCGCCAATAATCATCACCGCAATAATTGACATGACGGCGTTACTGGAGAAGCCGTCAAAAAGTTCTGCCGAATTTATGACAGGCTCAAGACCCGGTACCATGGTGGTCAGGCCAAGTAACACCATGATGGTGACAGCCGCCACATCGATTCGAACAACCTCTGAAACAAAGAGGTATACCGTGAAAAAAAGCAGGCCCAGCACAAGGATAATTTCAGGGGTGAGTGTGCTGGCTTCATTCATGGTGCGCGAACGGACGGACCTCTTTGGTTAATCGGTGGCAGGATATCTGACCGTCCCGATAGGCGAAAAATTGTTCAAGTCCCGATCGGGGACCGAACGAATCGGATATGCGTAATGCCCGGCACAAGGCAATACAGTTTCAGTGGTGAAAAAAAGCAGTGATCAAGTATTTGTGAATGCAGTTTTGGTGCAAAAATCGATTCACGTTCAGTGAATTTAAAAGTTCTTTGCAGTAAGTCGACGCAGGGCTGGTTTGTGTGACTAACCAGGTTGGTGACAGCGGCTCACGAACACAGTAATTATATCCCTGTTAAGAATGCTTCGCCATGTCTACAATGTTGCAGAAAGAAAAACCTCTGTCGCTTTTATCACCTGTTTACTGTTGTGGCATACTATTGCGGGCATACAAATTCCTGTAGCTGTTTGCGTTTTTCGCGCTGGTGCCATTGCCAATGGTTATTTGGTATCACTTAAAGTACAGGTTACTGACACCATTCTCCGATAAATAATTTTCTATGGTTACTCTCAGCACCAGGTCGGTTCGAACTTTTGTGTTAAGACAAGGTCGACTCACCGAGGGCCAACAAAAAAGTCTCGATCAATACTGGCCGCAATACGGCCTGGAATTACCAGAAACCGGAACCCTGGATCTGCAGCGCTGCTTCCTGCGTTCGGCGCCGGTGTGGTTGGAGATTGGTTTTGGTAACGGCGACGCACTGTTCGCAATGGCAAAAGCCCGGCCCGAGATTAATTTTCTGGGTGTTGAAGTTCATCTGCCAGGAGTAGGGCATGCGCTGGGAGAAATCGCTGCCCGGGAATTACAAAATGTGCGAATTATTCGTTACGATGCGCTGGAGTTGCTTGAAAACCACCTGAGTGAAAACAGCGTTGAACGTTTGTCTCTGTTTTTTCCAGACCCATGGCACAAGAAGCGTCATCGTAAACGACGAATGGTGAATGCAGAATTTTTACGTCTCGCCAATGCAGTGGTTGTCAATGAGGGCGTGATGCATATTGCCACTGACTGGGAATCTTATGCGGAACACATTCAAGAAGAGATCGCAGTGTGCGATTTTTTCACCCAAATTCAGGATGAATCCGTCTATCGGTCGGTGGTGGATGCCAGGCCTCTGACGAAGTTTGAACAACGAGGCTTAAGGCTCGGGCATAATGTGACTGATCTGGTTTATCTGAATAACCCGTAACATTGCGACCGGCCTTGGCGTCATTATCTTGATGTTAAATAATTTGGCAGTGTTCTTGTAACTGGTTTGGGTTGAATCAGCGAGATATCGCCTACTGTCCTGAGTTCCTTTTTGTTTAAGGAGCTTTAATCTGGTTACCCTTGAAATTTAGTGCTGAGCAATCAAACCGTGAACACCCAAAATTGGCCAGCAAATCCAGATAGCAAACCGCGTCATTATGTTGAATCGGTATTGTTGTCGCTGGTGGCCTGTCATGAGTGCGATTTGCTGCACGAAAAACGCCCGATCGCCCTGGGTGCTGTGGCCCGTTGTTCTCGGTGTAATGCCTTTCTCTATGCTAATCAACCCAATAGTATTGACCGCAGCCTGGCTGTCAGTGTTGCTGCGCTGATCATGTTCATTGTTGCCAATGCGTTTCCGTTTTTGGCTATTAGTGTGTCCGGGAATACTCAAAGTATTTCGATTATATCCGCGGTTTTCGCTCTCTCTGATGAAGGACTCTGGCTGCTGGGAGTACTGTGTTTTGGCTTTATCCTGCTGATACCGCTGCTGAGAGTAGTAGGCCTTTTGTACATATTGGTGCCGCTGAGGTTTGGGCGGCGTCTTCCGGGTCTGGAAATTGTGTATCGCGGGATTGTTGCCCTGTCGCCGTGGAGTATGATGGAAATTTATATGCTCGGCGCGATTGTGGCATTAGTAAAGCTGGCATCGCTGGCGAGTATTGAGCTGGGTTTGTCATTTTGGGCATTTGCCTTGCTCAATATGTTGTCTGCACTGGCTGCGCAAATAGTGGATACGCATACCTTGTGGGAATATTTGAGTCACTCACGCGGCGGTCTTGAAAAGATTCTTGCAGATAGGTACCACTCATGAAGTCGGCAGCTGAATGTGGGCTGGTGGCCTGCCCGGCTTGCGGAACAATCACCAGGCTTTCTGTGCAGCAATTTCAGTCGCCACCTCGTTGCAGGTTGTGTTTTGCCAGGTTGCATTCGCGTAAACCGCATAGTTTACAGCGATCGTGGGCCTGGATGATCGCAGGTGTGATTGCTTATATACCGGCCAATCTATATCCCATAATGTTTACTACAGTGTTTGGGGATTCTGAACCAAATACAATTGTTGGCGGAATAAAAGTGTTACTGGAATTGAAATCTTATCCAGTGGCACTGGTGGTCTTTGTTGCTAGTGTTGTGGTACCAATTTTGAAATTTATAGCGATTGCTTATCTGTTGATTTCCATACAGCGTAAAACGCGTCAGGGTCGCTTTGATCGTACCCGGATATTCCGCTTAACTGAATTTATCGGTCGCTGGTCGATGATTGATGTCTTTGTTGTGGCTATTCTGGCGGCACTGGTGCAGGTGGGGTCGGTGGCACAAATTGATCCTGGACTGGGTGCAACAGCGTTTGGCGCAGCGGTGATTTTTACCATGCTGTCTGCAATCTCTCTTGATTCCAGACTGATCTGGGATTAACCATGCAAGATCGATTCAGAAGACCGCGTTATAAATCGCCGCAAGGGTCAAACCGACGTGGTTATGATGTTGAGGCGTCTGTACCAGTTGTTGACACCCCCAGGCGTCGCCACAGTGTTTCTATTTTTTGGCTGGCACCACTGTTGGCGGCAATCACCGGATTGTATCTCGCGATCACGTTTTATAAGTCCCAGGGACCTGAAATAGAAATTGAGTTTGCCAGCGCTGAAGGATTGATCGCCGGTAAAACACCCATTCGATACCGCGATGTCAATATTGGAGTGGTGGATAAAATTTCTTTGAGCGCCGATCTGGAATCGGTAATTGTGAGCGCCAGGATGACAGTGGATTCACGTCGATACCTGAATGATCATGCCCGTTTTTGGGTGGTGCGACCGCGTGTAGGAGCCAGTGGTGTCTCGGGGCTTAGCACTTTGTTATCCGGAGCGTTTATTCAGGTGAACTCAATGCTGGATGATAATTTCAAGTCCGAATTTACCGGTTTGGAACAACCACCACTTACGGATGAGGCTGCTCCAGGCCTGCGTCTGAAGCTTCAAGCCAGGCAAGCCGGTTATGTCAGTGTGGGTTCACCGGTTTACTATCGACAAGTCAAGGTGGGACAGATCGAGGCGCAGCGGTTCCTTGATAACTACGATGGTGTTGAATTCACTATCTTTGTGGATGACCCTCACCATAAAATTATTCGCAATACCACAAAGTTCTGGAATGTTAGCGGTGTGGATCTCACCTTGAATTCCGCAGGCTTCAAAGTTCGTACTCCTTCGATTGAAGGGTTGGCGCAGGGTGGTGTGGCGTTTGATATTATCGAAGAATATGAATTCCCGCGCGTGGTGGAAGATGGTTATCTGTTTACGCTGCATGAAAGCCGTGAAGCTGCACAGGACGACGTGATTAATGATGTTAGTTCAGGCAAGTATCGATATCTCATTTATTTTGACGGGTCTGTGCGCGGGCTGTCGCGCGGTGCACCGGTGGAATTTCGTGGTGTTCAGATTGGTCAGGTCTCTGAGATAAATCTGGTTTACGATCAGTCAAGCAACTTTGTGCAAGTACCCGTGATAATCGAACTGCAACCTGATCGTGTTCGAGGGTTCAGGCAAGAAGGCGTCAACGAATCGCGTTTTCTTGAAAATGCTTTTTCCAGAGGGCTCAGAGCGAAACTTGAAACGGGTAATCTATTGACGGGGCAGCTATATGTATCACTCGACCTTTACGATGATCTGCCGATTGAACCGCTGGCACGCAATGAAAAGGGCTTGGTTATTATGCCGAGTGTCTCTTCTGATCTTGAGCAGGTAACCGAAGGTTTTCAAAAAGCGCTGGCCACGATAAACGCCTTGCCTCTGGAGGATCTTGTTGCCAGCGCAAACTCTGCAGTGGCCAGTGCTAATCAGTTGTTAACGCAGTTCGAAAGTGCGGGACTGGCTACGCGTATTGAAGGGGCAATTGGTTCTGCAGATTCTGCCATCGAACAATATACGCGCCTGGCAAGTGGAGCGCGAAATGAACTAAGTCAGATGTCATCACAGTTGCAGCAATTTGTCGCAACCACTGACGAGTCCATGCAGGGGATCGCCCCTGACTCACCGCTCTACTATAATTTACTAAAGACGCTACGTGATGTGCAGGCCGCGTCCAGAGCAGTACTCGCTGTGTCTGAGTCGGTAGAGAAAAAACCCGAGGAATTTCTGTTTGGTAAATAGCATTAAGAATTTGCTTAACGGTTGCCTGTCTCGACGTTCTGGAAAGGCTGGCCAGTTATTGCTGGTGGTGGTTTTGTCGGGCTGTATCAATACGCCATTACCTGATTACTATGTACTGACCCCTGAAAAAGGCGGCATAGGTGTGGCAGCGGCATTGACTGATTTATCGTTGGGTTTAGGGCCAGTCACAATTCCCGAGACCATTAACCGGCCTAATATTGTTACCCCTTTGGATAGTAATCAGCTTGAAGTCGCTGAGTATCATCGCTGGAGTGAACCGCTGATTGAAAATATATCTCGGGTGGTGATTACCAATATTGCGGATCGACTAGGTGTGAGTAAAATTTATGCCTATCCGTGGCTTGGTAATCAAATTGACTATCAGGTTCGTATTGATGTTTTGCAAATGACAGGTACCCCGACTGACAATGTCTATCTACAGGTTCGTTGGCAGTTACTCACCGGGGAAAAACCACGGCAATTGCTGCAAACGCAAATCAGTGAGTTTCGAGTGCCTGTGGCAGGAGAAGGTTACTCCGCCATGGTGGCAGCTTATAGCCAGGCCGTATCGATGCTTTCTGATGAAATATCCCAGGCGTTATCCAGTCCCTCTTAAGTCGGTTTGCGTCTGCCACAGCTGACTGATGACTGATTAGTATTGGTGATTCTGTCTGGCAGAAATGGCTGCATAAACGGTTTTGTTTTCACTTGCCGAATTATCAATCACGGTTTGCACAAAGACGTCGGCGCCAGATAAGAGAAAACTGCATCGCTATGTGGCAACTGACATAAACTGGAAAAGCTTCACAACTTGTGTGAACACCGGCCAAATCACAGGAGACTCAACATGGGTAGTTTGCATAACGCATCGACTGCGAGGTTACAGGAGCTTGATGCGCTGCATCACTTGCATCCATTCACTGACACGCGAGCCCTGAACAAAAAAGGCGTTAAAGTGATATCGCGCGCCGAGGGCGTGTACCTGTGGGATTCTGATGATAATAAATATCTTGATGGTATGGCCGGACTATGGTGTGTGAATGTTGGTTACGGACGCCGCGAAATTATGGACGCTGCTTACCAGCAAATGCAGCAATTGCCCTACTACAACAGCTTTTTCCAAACATCACATCCCCCCGCTATTGAACTTGCGCAGCGCATTTCCGAAATTACGCCGGCGCACTTAAATCGGGTGTTTTTTTGTGGCTCAGGTTCCGAAGCCAACGATACTGTGTTGCGCATGGTGAGACATTACTGGGCGTCCGTCGGAAAACCAACCAAGCGGATTGTGATTAGTCGTGAGAACGCCTATCACGGCAGCACAATGGCAGGTGCAAGTCTGGGCGGTATGAATCCAATGCATGCGCAGGGTGGATTACCGATACCTGATATTGACCATATTATGCAGCCTCACTGGTTTAGCGAAGGCTTTGACTCAACTCCGGAACAGTTTGGAGAGCGGGCTGCGAACGCTCTTGAACAACGTATTGTTGAGTTGGGTGCGGATAATGTCGCAGCATTTATAGCGGAGCCTGTGCAAGGCGCGGGTGGAGTCATTGTGCCGCCTTCGACCTATTGGCCGCAGATACAAAAAATATGTCAGCAACATGATATTTTATTAGTCGCTGATGAAGTGATTTGCGGTTTCGGGCGCACAGGCAAGTGGTTTGGCAGTGATACCTTTGAAATAGCAGCAGACCTCATGGCAATTGCCAAAGGGCTATCTTCAGGTTACCTGCCGATCGGTGGCGTGGTGGTCAGTGACCGAGTGGTCGAAGGACTCGAGCAGGGCGGTGACTTCAACCATGGATATACGTATTCCGGCCATCCGGCCTGTGCAGCGGCAGCACTGGCCAATATAGAGCTTATGCAAAAAGAGCGCATCGTAGAAAACGCGGGTGAGAAAATAGCACCTTACTTTCAGCGAAAGCTAAAAGCGCTTGAACAGCATCCGCTGGTGGGTCAGGTGCGCGGGGTTGGTTTGCTTGGCGCAATACAACTGGTGCCCGAAAAGCCTTCGAACAAATCATTTATTAAAGGTGGCGTAGTGGCCACACGCTGTCGTGACTACAGTAACGATGGTGGATTAATTATGCGAGCCGTCGATGACTCAATGATCTTGTCTCCACCGCTGGTGATCAGCGAGCAGGAAATCGATGAGCTTTTCAATATCGCCACCGATGCGTTGGATCAAACTTATTCAGACTGGCAAAGTGGCAAAATAGAATTTTCTTAAAAGCAACAACAATTTTGAGTTGCACTCAATAAAATCCGGGAATGCCTGATACTTGTGCATCATCCGGCAGGCAGCACGGTTGTTTACAAAGTGCATCCCCTATCCTTGTTCCGCCGGCGTTAGCAGGGACAGGCTTATTGTTGGTTGACGGCTATTTAGTCTTTGCTGATCTCTGGCCGGGATAACAGCGGAGGAGCGATTGGGGTAATTACGGTGAGTCTTCCAGATTACAAAGTCTTCAGGTTCAGTGCGCTATAGATGGACGGTTGGCCGAGAAGTATTTCGAAATGACACAATTGCTTGTACATGAAGACTAATGCAGTGGTGACTAACTTGCGTATAATGGCGGTATAACAAAAACAACGTTTTACGCCATTCTACTGAATTGACCTTTATGCGAAATATCCCAATGCTTGTTTGCCTGCTCGGGTTGTCCTGTTCGTGGATAATCGGTTGCAGTAGTGATCAATCCGCCGATGCAATCGTTAGCACCGCGGGCGGTACGTCTGACAATCCGGCAGCAGACGTTACGTCTGGCAATACGGTGGGCAGTACGTCCGATAATACGGCAGGCGATACACCTGATAATACTGTGGGCAGTTCGTCTGAAGATACGCCAGGAAATACACCTGAAGCGAGTGTTGCTGATACGCCGGAAAATTCTTCGAATCCGGGTAACCAGCAATCTGATGAGAATCAGCAGGCAGATGGATCTGATGGCAGTACCGTAGCGATCGGTGAAGCTACTGGTGCCACCGGGGTCAGCGGCATAACCGATTTAATTGTTATCACTGGTCAGTCAAACGCGTTGGGTGCGGATACCACGTTTGATGCTGCCAGGGATACCCCCAATAGCCGGGTTTATGCGTTTACGTCCGAGGGCTGGCAAGTGGCAGATTTGCGTCAGATATGGGATTTAAACTGGCATCCCCGGAATGACCCCGCCACAGATCCGTCCAATAAT
The DNA here is from genome assembly GCA_964574535.1 of uncultured Granulosicoccaceae bacterium. GTDB lineage: Bacteria > Pseudomonadota > Gammaproteobacteria > Granulosicoccales > Granulosicoccaceae. The sequence goes on from CAZNOB010000005.1 coordinate 50,451, forward strand.
TTCGGATTTCACTTTGCCAAAAAAGTCGCCGAGCGGCGACCGCAGAAAAAAGTGGGCTTTATTCTGGTCACAGCACCGGGCCAGGGAATTAGTCATTGGGATTATGAAAGCGAGTTCTATCTGCAGATTCGAAATAAGGTGATAAGCGCTATTAATGAGTTGCCCGATAAGGCAACAGTTGACGGTATCTTGTGGCATCAGGGAGAAACCGATTGGCATGCCAATGATTACTACCGAGACAAGCTTCGAGACTTAATTGCTAATTTCCGCACCGAGAGCTGGCTTGCAGGCGGTGCGCCGTTTATCTGTGGCGAAACTGTAGAGGCACCATTGAATCAGCTACTCAGCGCCTTAAACACTGATGGCGACCCGACTACCGGTTGTGTAAGCTCGGATGATCTGTCAGTGATACTTGATAATCTGCATTTCTCGGCAGAAGGCTTGCGTATTTTGGGAACACGATACGCCACCAAATACCTCCAGATGACTGAACAGTAAATAACCATCTAACCGCTGCCCATTTGCATATTTGTTGGCGGTATTCCACAGCGAAATATAAGGGCGGGGTGAAATGACTGAAATGAATTTCTGGCGGATTCTGCGTGCCTGTTTTATCTCGCTGCCGGGTGCGGTATTCGTATTTACGATAGGCACACCGTCACTACTGACTGCTCAGGCTATTCCGGTTTGCCACAGCGCGCTCAGCGATACTGATGGCGATGGCTTTGGTTGGGAAGACAATCGTAGTTGCCGGACTGTTGCCGGGAACCATCCTCGGCTAATGGTATGTGCTCGCAGTGACAGTGATCCGGACGGTGATGGTTTCGGCTGGGAAAACAACCGCTCTTGTATTGTCGGTGATTCAGGCAGCAGGCAGCGACCGGTGTGTTCGAGTGCAGCGGCGGACCCTGATGGTGACGGTTTTGGTTGGGAAAATAACCAAAGCTGCGATGTTGTTGACCGTTCTGAGACGCCTGAATTGCTCTCTGAAGAGAAAATAGCCATACGATTTCCAGCTTGTAGCGACACCCGATTCGACCCGGATGCCGATGGCTACGGCTGGGAAAACAGTACTAGCTGTAGCAGTCTGAATACCGGCGATGGCGGTCGTAGCATCACAGATCTGGTGTTGGTAACCGGGCAATCGAATGCGTTGGGTGCTGAGACGGCAATACAGAAGACTGCCTCTTTTGACGAAGATCTGGATTCCCCGGTCAGGCGTGTGTATGTCTATACCCAAACTGGATGGAGTGTTGCCAGTCTCAGACAAATATGGGATCAAGGATGGTACCCGCGTGGAGATATCCTCGACGCGCCTGCGAATAATTTCGGTTTTCATTTTGCGAAAAACATTGTTCTGAATGATCCGAATCGGGTCGTGGGTTTTATATTGGCCACCGCACCGGGTGCGCCAATTGCACATTGGGATAAAGCGGAAGGTTTTTACTCTGAGATTCAGAGGAAGGTAGTTAGTGCGCTGGCCGCTCTGCCGCAGAAAAGCCAGATAGATGCGGTTTTATGGCATCAGGGCGAAACCGATCACTACGCCACTGATTATTACGGGTCCAAACTGCAACAGTTAATTGGTAATTTTCGCAGCGAGAGCTGGATTGCGTCTAATGCGGTTTTCATTTGCGGCGAAACCGTGGGTTCACCGGTAAATCAGCGACTGAACCAGCTCAATACAGATTCTGATCCTCGTACCGCGTGTGTACAGGCAACGGATTTAGAATCGATCGGTGACGACCTTCACTTTTCTGCAAATTCATTGCGGACTCTCGGTTCAAGGTATGCCAGCAAATATCTGGAAATACTGGGGTTTTAATATTCACACGCTGTTAGCCGCAGTGAAATTCATCCAGAGGCGAAGGGTGTCGCAGTCTTAGTGTCCAGTTTCTGACACACTGTGTGATGTTCTCGATTTTGAGCTGTGAAATGATTACAGGTACTAAATTTTACAATCCAGCACTTTTCGCAGGTGTTTTGCTGGCGGCAGCACTCGCTAGCGGATGCATGAGCGACGACTCCAGTGTTGAAAAAAATCCTGACCTTATTGATGATCGGGAGATCACTGCGTCGACGACTCCAGAAATTGATGACCCCGAATCCGGTGCAGGCAATACAGAAGTGCTGCCTGCACCAAGCGGTCCGGATGCGATCACTGATCTGGTGCTGATCACCGGTCAATCAAACGCGTTGGGGGCACTAACGACATTCGATCCACAACTCGATAGTCCTGCTGACCGTTTTTACGCTTATACAGACACTGGCTGGCAGCAAGCCAGTCTGAAACAGGTTTGGGATTTAGGTTGGCACCCGCGTACGGCTATCGACACTGATCCACACAATAATTTTGCTTTTCATTTTGGCAAGACCATTTCTGCCAGGCGAGGAGATCGAGTGGTTGGCATTGTACTGGTAACCGCGCCGGGTGAAGGTATCAGCCACTGGGATGCAGGTAATGTTTTTTTTAATAAGATCCGTACCAAGGCATTGGCGGCGCTGAATGAACTGCCTCATAAAAGCAGTTTTGACGGCATACTATGGCACCAGGGTGAAACTGACTGGGCCAAGTCCGGGTCGTTGGACACCGATTTAGCGGGTCTGGAAATCGATACTAACTATTACAGCAACAAGTTGGCGCAGGTCATCGAAAACTTTCGTCGAGAGTCGTGGTTTGATGATGAAAAACCATTCATCTGTGGCGAAACTGCACAATCACCGATCAATGTTCGGTTAACAGCGTTAAACAGGAACAGTGATCCCTGGACCGCTTGTGTAGAGGGTGAGGGTTTAGCCACGTATGATGAAGCGCAAGTGCATTTTACCGCGGAAAGCTTGCGGATTCTGGGTGCTAACTATGCAGACAGGTATCTCATCATGGCGAAAGAGCCGTAGCCTTAACCTTTTACGAAATACTCAATGTGGTTGATTTTAATAGGTGTCAAATCTGTTTCTTATACTTACGAAGAAACAGATTTTTTTGAGACTAAAGCTGCTTTTTAAAGTGTAAAGATAGTGGAGCCAGTAGTTTTGCGCGCCTCCAAATCTTCATGAGCCTGTTTTGCATCCTTAAGCGCGTAGGTTTGATCAACCGATATTTTTACAGCACCTGAAGTCACCACCGATATCAGATCATTGGCAGAGGCTAGCAAGTCTTCTCTTTTTGCTGTGTAAGTCATTAGTGTAGGGCGCGTAAAAAATAATGATCCCTTACTGGCAAGTATGGCGGGGCTTACGCTTTCGACAGGACCGGATGCGCTACCAAAATTCACCAGCATGCCGAGCGGTGAAAGGCAATCGAGAGAGGCTTCATAAGTATCTTTACCCACAGAGTCATATACCACGGGTACACCTGCGCCAGACGTTATTTCCCTCACTCTCTCCACCAGGTTTTCTTCGCGATAGAGAATGGTGTGGTGGCAACCGTTGGCTTCGGCAAGCTTCGCTTTTGCTTCACTGCCTACCGTACCAATCACGGTGGCGCCAAGGTGGTTTAACCATTGGCAGGCGATAGCGCCAACACCACCAGCCGCAGCATGGAATAAGACCGTGTCACCGGGTTTTACGTGATACGTGCTACGTATCAGATACTGCACGGTCATACCCTGCAGCATCATTGCCGCACCGGTTTCAAAGCTGATTTCTTCTGGCAGCTTTACAAGGCGATGTGCAGGAATGATGCGTTCGTCACAGTAGGCGCCGATGGGCACACCCGCGTAAGCAACTCGATCACCCACCGCAAACTCGCTGACATCCGGTCCCAGTTCTGCGACCGTTCCGGACGCTTCCAGTCCGGGGATGAAAGGTTTCTCTGCGATCGGGTAGAGGCCTGTACGATGATAGACATCAATGAAGTTTAAGCCGACGGCTTGTTGTTCAAGACGAACTTCTCCGCTGCCGGGTTGTCCAGTTTCATAGCGTTCATACTGGAGGGCGTCAGCGCCACCAGGTGAGTAAATTCGAATTGCATTGGCCATAGCTTGCCCTCAATAGACTTTGGAGAAACAACGTGAAGCACCATATGTTATCACTGATCGCAGGATTATCTTTTCTGCCATTAGGCGTCGCCTCGGCTGCACCAATGGTCGAGCTCTTTACTTCTCAGGGCTGTTATTCCTGCCCGCCTGCAGATGAGCATCTTGTAGAATTAATTGAAAACAACCCTGATCTGGTGGCGTTGGAATTCCATGTCGATTATTGGGATGATCTAAATTACGGCGCCGCTGGTACCTGGAAAGATCCTTTCTCAAATGCGGCTTATACGCAACGTCAAAGACAATACAATAGTTACCCGCTTGAGGGACGAAAAGGGGTCTATACTCCGCAAATGGTAGTGAATGGCACCACTGCACAAGTCGGCAGTACGCGTAGTGCAGTGCGCAGGGCGCTGGATGTCGGAATACCGCCACTGGAGTTAACTGCAGTGCAACAGGATCAGAAAATTGAAGTGAATATTTCTGGTGACTACGAAGCTAAAGCGCTGGTTTGGCTTGCGGTGTTTGATAAAGAGCATGTCACTGAAGTAACTCATGGCGAGAACCATGGTAAAACCATGCGCAATCACCATGTGGTCAGGGAGCTTACTCCCATCGCAGACTGGCGCAATGGTGGTGGTTCAACCAGTGTAGATGCACCAGCGGCTCTTTCGAACTCCAATACCAGTTGCGCGATCTTTGTTCAGGATAGAAACAACGGAAAAATATTAGGTGCAACGTACTGTAGCTAATTTTACTATGGGGTGGTGCGTAGCCTATTAAAAAATGCACCACCCTATCTCATTTCAAACGCTGTATGAATAAATAATAAAAAACTATTGAATTGAAGTGTTTGGTAATAACCGGTAAACCGTACTATCGTTAACTTTCGACTCTTCAAAAACTTGCACTGATTCACCTAGTGGTAATGGCTGCCAGCAAAAACTTCTCAGATTGTTAAAGACTCGTTGTCCGCCGCATATCAGTGTGCGTGCCGCGGGTTGTGGCTGGTCAGTGGCAGAAGCGATAACAAACTCATTGACAATGTCAGGTAGTGTAACGGTGAGATCTGCGGTCAGGGTTTGTGTGAAATCACCCAGAGATGTCTGTGAGTCGCTAAACAAGTCTGCCGGGTTGTTAGTGCTTGATTGGTTGGATTGCCAGCTATCGCAACTTTCGCTTTGTGTCAGGCAGGATTCAATTACAAATTGACTGGTACCTGGATTAAATGCTTCGCGAACTTGAGTGATGGCCGGGTTGGTTGGATGGACTGCATACAGAATAAGGGATTCATCGTCTGCAGATGCTCGGATATAGCGTTGCTGATCACTGTGAAGGTCAGCTTCTATACTGTTACTGGAACCCTGGCTTACCAGCACCGAGTGCAGGATGGTGGAAGTTAATTTGTCTTCTCTGCGCAAGGTGGTGCGTGACCTGGTCAGGTCTGAGAACTGATACAGCAGTGCGGAATTATTCTCTGTCACCAGTGATACCAATTGCTGATCCGATGTCCAGCGCAACACAGTTGTATTGTTATCTGTAGTGAAGCTCAGTTGCTTGTCAAAATAGCCCGCTGTCTGCGGTAAATAGCGAATATCTGAAAAAATTGTCTGTGTGGAGTCAGTAACTGTGGCTGGCAGGTCATCGCAGGAATTTGTATTATCACAAATTAATAGTAGGTCCAGCAGCTGCGATTCCAGGCTGTTTAGATGCTGCAGCGTTTGCAATGACTGTTGTAGTGACTCGACAAACTCGGTTGCCAGTTGTTGTGAAAGGCTCAGCACGGTTAAGTCCGGGAATCGTGAATTTAAGTTGCTTGCAGCCAGGAGTGTCTCGTTGATATTGATGTGAAGCCTTGATGGAAAAAATTGCATCTGTGTTGCAGCAGACTCTGTATCGGTGTTCCCGGTGGCAGTGGTATCACCGCCAGTGATATCAACGCCGGTAACATTCTCCGAAGTGCCGACATTGATAATCGGGCCACCATCGCCGGTGCCGGATATGCCTCCACCACAGGCAACTAATGTCAAACAACAAACTGTCAGAAGTAAGCTTCTTAACCAGTGATTTTTACTCTGTGTTTTCAATTGGGTGTTCATTTATCAACCCCTTTCCTGGTCAAACCTTCGGTGTTTGAACCGGGCTCTGGATCATCAGTGTGCGGTAAGGCTTCTTCAAAATAGTAAATCCCCAGCCCTGTTCGGAATCGGCCTTCCCCTGCTACCTCTGCATTGACTGATCTATCTTGAGTGGCGAGAAAATTGTCCAGATAGGTCAGTAGCTCCAACGATTTTTCACGACTCAGATTTCGAAACAGGTTTGCACCCTCGGCGGGTACATCGTTGTAAGCCACACTCAATTGCAAGCGGGTCTGATCGCTGGTCTCTGCCAGATTAAAGTCGATGGTGTTTAATAAATCAGTGACGCTCTCACCGGATAAACGCAGTAATTCTTCATTGCTTGCAAAAGGTACGTAACCCGTCGCGGTGAGTTCAACCTGTCGGTTGTCGTTTAGTTGCACAGCCCCCACTCTGACCAGCTCATCAAGTACTGATCGAGCTGGCATATCGCCGCTGTATTTTTTAACCAGAGACTCGAAGGCTTTTGCTGATGCCGGGTCTCCCCAGCTTAATGTGTCGGGTTTGCCAGACTTGTTAAGGTAATCCTTATCGCGCATCCATCCGCTGACTACTTTAGCAGCGCGATTATGCTCGGTGGCGACGGAGTTATCGCGCGGTTCTTCGAGCAGGCGTTTCACTTCCTTTCTGTTAATGCCCGTGAGCACTGAAATTCTTGAGACAGATTGTTTGCGTCCCGGCAGGTCGAAATCATCAGCGGCGACATCTACAAAAGCCTGGCGAGCCAACAGGGCGAAATCAGCATAGGCTACACCGTTACGCAGTAGCAGGCGCACAAGCGGACGCAGAAGTTTGCGCATCGCTTTATTGAGTGGACGGTCAGTACCTTCGGTCATTTTACTATTTTACACGCTGCCAAAAAAATTAATGGGAAAAACATCCCATGTTCACAGGATTTGGCTCGGCAGTTTGGGATATTGTATTATATGGGATTATATTCCCAAATAATGAGAAAGCCAAGATATATATATGTACGCTGTTGTCATTAGTGCCCGGGAAAGTAAACCGTGTACCATTTGCGTTTTGAAATTGACAATTTATTATGCAAATTCTGGTTATTAATTGTGGGTCATCCAGCCTTAAATATCAGCTAATCAATCCAGTCACCGGGCAAAAGCTGGTCGTTGGTAAATTCGAAGAATTAGCAGACGCCCCGGGCGACGGTCAGACACATGCGACAGCGCTTGCCGAACTGGTACAGATTATTGCAGATCAAGCGGTGGATGCGGTCGGTCATCGAGTAGTGCACGGCGGTGAACGCTTTATTGAAGCGGCTCTGGTGACAGATGATGTACTTGCAGAAATTGAAGCGCGATCAATTGATGCACCATTGCATAACCCGTTTAACCATCTGGGCATTACTACGGCGCAGACGCATTGGCCTGATGTGCCTCATGTTGCGGTGTTCGATACTGCTTTTCACGTGCGAATGCCATCCCGCGCGATGCGCTATGCCATCGACCCTGACGTTGCCGAAAAACATCGTGTTCGACGCTTTGGGTTTCACGGAACTTCCCATCAATATGTAGCAGAGCAGGCGGCTAAAAAACTTAAAACACCGATTGATGAACTGAGAATCGTAACCCTGCATCTCGGCAATGGTGCCAGTGCATGTGCGGTTGAATTTGGTAAGTCCACTGAAACCAGTATGGGGATGACACCGCTGGAAGGCCTGGTGATGGGCACTCGTGCCGGTGATATTGATGCTGGTGCAGTGTTGTCGTTGCTGCGTAGTGGTGACTACACAGCCGAGTCTCTGGACCATCTGCTGAATCGGCGCAGTGGACTGGCTGGCCTGTCAGGCATCGGTAGCGACCTGCGTTCGATAGAAGCGGCGGCAGAGCAGGGCAGCGATCGTGCGCGTAAAGCAATAAATATATTTGCCCATCGGGTTCGCAAATATATCGGTGCCTATGCCGCCGTGATGGGTGGCGTGGATGCGGTAGTCTTTACCGGTGGCATTGGTGAGAACAGTGCCACTATGCGTCGTCGAATTTTGCAACGACTGGAATTTTTAGGGTTGCAGCTGGATGACGATCAAAACTCATCAGTGACTCTGTCCGCTGATCACAACGCCAGTGTTATTTCAGAGGACAACTCAAGAGTCAAAGTGCTGGTGGTGAAAACAGACGAAGAACAAATGATCGCCAGCCAAACTGTTCGTATTGCTAATCGGGAAAATATACTCAGCGTTCCAAAAACAATCCCCGTCGCTGTCAGTGCACGCCATCTGCATTTAACCGAAGCCACTTTCGCCGAGCTGTTTGGTGCTAACGCAGTGCCCACCAAATATAAAGATATCTCACAGCCGGGTCAGTATGCGTGTAACGAAAAAGTGAATCTTGTCGGTCCGAGAAATCGTATTGACGGGGTTCGCCTGTTGGGGCCATTGCGTCGGGTAGATCAGATTGAAATAGCCCGTACTGACGAATTCAGGCTTGGTGTTGATGCGCCGATCCGGGACTCCGGCCAGATCGCCGATTCTGCGCCGATAACCCTGGAAGGACCGGCGGGTACCGTGCATTTAAAGCAGGGTTTGATCTGTGCGCGGCGGCATATTCATATGCATCCCGATGATGCCTCGCACTTTGGTGTTAAAGATAAAGATATTGTCGAGGTGGCAATCACTGGCGGACCGCGCGATTTATCGTTCGGAGATGTGCTTATTCGTGTAAGTGAAAAATATAAACTTGAAATGCATATAGATACCGATGAAGCGAACGCCGCTGAATTGAACTCCGGTGCAGGTGGCGAATTAATATGTGATGCAGTCCTGGATGGTGCCGCCTTGTTAACCAGTCACCGAAAATAAAAAAAGCCGCTCAGAAGAGCGGCTTTCTATCAGCTGGAAAACGGCTTGGCTTAGCCTGTTTTCTTGTTTTTTCTGATGTCAGAGTTTGCTGCAACAGATTTGATATTGCTGCTCCGATTTGAAACTTCTGCGACACCCGGCATCAGATGAAACTCTTCAACTTTGCGACGCTCTGCCTGCAGCATCGCTTCCAGCTCAAGTATGCGAGACATTAGCGTCTTGCTTGCGTCTTTACGTGCTGTGGTGAGCTGCGTTTCAAGCTCTTGAATACGTTCCAGCAGTGAGTGCTCCTGGTTTTGGTATTCTGCAAGTTGTGCCTGTAATGACTCTGTATTGTTGTGCAATCTTGCGTTGTCGGCATCACGTGCGGCAAGGTCTGTCTGTAGTCCGCCAATCCTGTCATTGACCGATGTCAGCTTGTCCTTGAGCGCTGCAATTTCTTGTTCAAGCTTAGACTCACTTTTCTCCTTGCCGCGCAGTTCCGATTCCAGTGTCGGCATTTTTCCGCTCAGAGTGTTGAGCTCTTTTTCGCGGGTTTCCAGTTTACTCTTTAGATCCTTGTTTTCCTTGTTTGCCTGTTTTGCATCATCGCGATACTGCTGCGCTTCGATGGCAGACTTTTCGAGATCCTTTTTCAGAGCGTTGTAAGCCTGATCCAGCTTTTCAGATTCTTTCTCCATTCGCCTGGCATTGGCAGCTACCTGCTTGCCATCGGATTTCAGTTCATTCAGATTTGCAAGGGCTGCATTCAGATCTTTTTCAGTTTTCTTCAGTTCTTCGGCTAAGCGCTTTTTCTCGCCGAGTTCTTCTGCCAGCAGTTTATCCAGCTCTGCAATTCGTTTACTGTCGGTGTTGGCAGCATTCTCTTTGGTAGATTTCAAGTTAGCCAAAGAGTCTCGGTACTTCTTTGCCATCTTGTCTGATCGCGCTGAAGCTTTCTTCTGTTTGGACAGATCATCTTTCAGTGCTGCAAGTTGTTTTTCACTTGCGTCAGTTGCTTTGTCGAGATCAGCTTTCAGAGAGTCCAATTCACGAGCCAGGGCAGCTTTTTCCGTGGCCTCGAGTTTGGCAGAGGTTTTAAGGTCGGAAGCTTGATCCTTTATGTTGTTTAGATCAGCTGTCAGTGCTTTGTTTTGACGCTCCAGCTCGTTGGCGCGTTTCTCGGCAGTGGCAATCGCAGCTTTGGCAGTTTTTAACTCACCACTGGCAGCAGACTGTGCTTTTGCCTGATCACCCGTTGCTGCTTTAAGATCAGATGCCATCGTATGTTGCTGTTGCTTTAAGGCATCAATTTTATCTTGTTGCGCACTCAGTTTCTGCGTCAGCGCTGAATTTTCATCGCGTAGCTTATCTACTGCATTGTTGGCCTGACTGAGTTCTGCAGTATGTGTGTCTTTAAGCGCTTCGAGCTCTCTGATCAGTGCCGCGTTTTCTGCAGAGGAGACTTTCGCTGTTGCGCCCAGATCATGGGCATTATCGCGTAAGGTCTGTAGTTCTTTCGCTATCTGTGCGTTTTGTTTCTCAAGATCTGCCGCGTGCTTTTCAGCACCTGCCAGGGCATTGGCTTTCTGTTTTGCATCAGCTAACAATTCTGCCTGGTTTTGAAGTTGTGCAGTAAGTGAGTCAACTTTGTTGCCTAGTGCTTTGTGTTGCTGTGCAATATTGTTTTTATCTTCTGACAAACGCTTTGAGTCGTTCTTCAGAGAAGAGATCTCGTTATCCTTTTTGGATAGCTTGCGATCCTGATCAGCGATGGTTTGTTCCGCTTTCTTCATCGCAAAAACCTGCGATTTTTCGGCTTCCTTTTGAGCTTGCTTCAGTGCTTCCAGCTTTTTGGATGCCAGCCCTCCGTCTGCAACGCGTGCTTCTTTCTCTGCTAGTGCAGACTTCAGTTCCGAAACTTTCTTCTGATGTTCTTCTTTGGATTTCTCAAGTGCTTTTTGGAGAGAAGTCGCTTGTGCGTTTAATCCACTAACTTCGCTTTCCAGGGCACTAATGTCTTTCTTTAAGCCCTCGCGTTGAGTATTAGCCAATTTCACATCAGTGATCTTGTCATTCAACTCATCTTTAAGGGCCTGTATTTTTTCCTCAAGATCTTTTTGACGTGCTTCGCCGGCTACCCGATTTTTGTCGGAGCTTGCCAGTTGCTTTTCCAATTCACTGACACGTGTTTTTGCCTCGTTCTCCTGCGTCTTGATCTTGGCTTCAAGTAAACCGATTTTATTTTCGAGACGAGCCTGATCTCTCTCGGATTTACCAGCCGCGTTCAGGTTCGCTGCCAGCTGGGCTTTTGCGCCGTCTCGATCTTTGGCGAATTCGGACTGCTGCTTTTCACTATTAGCAAGATCTTTTTCAAGTTCGGCAATAGTGGCTTTGTGCTGGTCGAGCGCTTTCTCAAGCCTGGCTGCTTCTTTGTCTGCATCGGCTTTCAGTGCGGCCGCTTCTTTTCGCGTGGCATTTAATTCGTTTTCAATAGCTTGTTGTTGAGCTGTACTGCCAGAGCTTTTTTCACTGGCGTCTGCCAGTTTTTCTGCGAGTCTTTTTATTTCGCCCTCTGTACGTCCGATGACTGCGGCATTTTCAGCAATCGTTTTATTGGCTTCGTCAGTCGTTTGCTGTCTGGCAGCCAGTGCTTTTTCCAGATCGGCTACTTTCTGATCATGTGTTTGTTGCAGGCGGTTAAGTTGCACTTGTAACGCATCGATTTCTCGTTGTAGCGCTTCGTTTTGCTGTACAGCCAGCTTATGGTCAGTGACTTTGGTCTGAAGCTCTTGTTTCAGCGCTTCAATTTTCTCCATTGACCTCGCTCTTTGCGCTTCTGCATCAGTCAGTGCAGCGCTGACTCTACCGAATTCTTTGCTCTCCTGTTCCAGATTGCGATTCAGGTGTGCAATGGTTGCATCTTTTTTACTGAGAGAATCATTGAGTGAGATTTGCAGTGCATTAATTTCTCTTTGCAAATTAGTGCTGTCTGCTCTTGCGCGTTCAGTGGCAGCATTGTTGTTCTCAAGTCGGACCCGCATTTCTGCTAATCGTTGTTCAAGCTCGGCTCTCTTGCCGTGCGCATCGGCAAGTGCCTGGTCAACTTGTCGAACCGACATTTTTTCGTGATTTAAATCGTCGTTTAATTTCTGCAGTTGCTGGTCTTTGTCTCCAACTGTTCTTTTCAGGCCTTCAATGCTGGCATCACTTTCACCCAGTTTGTCTGTTAGTCGGGCGAGCTCTGCTTTCATTGGAGGTAGTTCACCGTCCAGGTCAGCGAGTTTTACCTGTAGTTTAGAGATGCTTTTATCACGTCCCTCAACTTCACTTTGCGCCTGCGATAGCGCGCTTTTGATAGGCTTTATAGTCTCTTCAGATTGATGAAGGCGCGATTTGAGTTCTTCTTCAGCCTTGGCAGCTTTGATTTTTCGTAATATCCAGCCTAGCAAGAAGCCGAGAAGGGTTGCAATCAGCAGGATTTGCAATACCTGTGTGATTAAATATAGCATTTCTACTCCGCGCTCTGTGAGCTGATAATAGGGGTTTGTGTTGAATTATGTTTTGGTGCAAGAGGGTGTACGTATTCCAGATCGACTCGTCGGTTATAAGACTTGTCGTGTACGGATTCATTGGAGGCTATCGGGCGAGTCTCTCCGTAGTAATACGTTTGAACGCGTTCAGAGTGAACGCCTTTGTCTCGTAGCAGTTGCGCTACTGCATCTGCACGCCTCATGCTGAGCGCCTCATTGTAATTTTCACTGCCGTCCTGATCTGCATGCGCTTCGACAAGGACAATCCCCGGACAAACCTGCATAAGTTCTGCATAAGCTGCGACAGTTTCCTGATAGCGCGTGGTCACTACAGATTGATCGACCTCGAATAGTACGGTGTCGCGATCAATGACGGTATCAAGTTGGTTGCGACAGGCAAGAGTCATATTGTTGACTACATTTATGTTTGTCACCAGTTGCAGAGGATCGATTATTGACTGGCTGCGTTCGAGCTTTGTCAGCAGCTGATTTTTGGCATCGATATCTTCGGCGTCGCCTGCTAATTGAAATTTTTCTTCATCGATTTTCAGGTCGCCATTTCTTAGTAACAGTAATGCACCTGCTCCTAACGCGAGTTTCTCTCCGCTGCTTGGCATTGATCGTCCAGTGGTGCCTGTTGTCCCCTGCGGAACTACCGGAGCAATCGATCTTTTCATGTAATCAATTGCATCCGGGCTATCTACAGTGCCGGACATCGCCATGACGCCAGGTGTGGCGTGGGTGGCGTGAAAGCTATAGGGACCGCGGACTTCCAGTAGATTTTGTGAGGCGCGAACACCCCATACTGCATCGACTTTTTCTTTTGCCAGGTCGCGTTGATTTTCTGTATTTACAAGCCCTGTTAACGTAACATCCCGTCCATCGACTGAAAGATCAACGTCGGGTTTTAATTCCGATATCGCAGAGCTGGAGCGCTCGGTTATATCAGTTTGTATACGGTCGGTGAACAGGGTGGCACCAACCCAATACACTATGCCCAATAGGGTGCACAGAATTACTGCAGGTATTAGACGCATTGGTCGTTCCGTCGGGTGAATTGACACATGGTCAGGCTAATGCGCAAATACTTAGCCAACGTCGGATGAGGTGCAGATATATGAGCATTAATGTGAGTAGTGATTCACATTCACCGAGTATCACAATCAAAAGTTCCGCCAGGTTTTGACGGAAAAACGTACGAGAAAGCAAATGAAAGCATTGGTCTATGTGGGTACCCAGGAAATTGTCTATCGGGACGAACCCACCCCTGAAGCACCCAAGCCCGGAGAGCTGTTGCTAAAAATTGACGCCTGCGGCTTGTGCGGATCAGATATGCACGCTTACCACGGACTCGATGCCCGCCGTGTACCACCGTTAATTCTGGGTCATGAAGCAACCGGTGTAATTCAAAACGGACCGCGGACAGGAGAGCGGGTCATCGTCAACCCGTTGATTACCTGTGGCAGCTGCTTTGACTGTATTTCCGGGCGCGGCAATCTATGTGTATCTCGTGAACTGGTTGGAATGCGTCTGGCCGGGGCCTTTGCTGAACAGATTGTCGTGCCGGAAAAAAATGTCCTCACAATGCCGACAGATATGAACACTACACTGGCAAGCCTGACCGAACCCGCCGCGGTGAGCCTGCATTGCGTACTGATGGCAGAGAGGGTGCTCAGTCGTCCGATTTCAGAGGCTCGTGCGCTGGTGCTAGGTGCTGGCGCTATAGGGGTGTTTGCTGCCCTGGTTTTGCAAAGCAAAGGCTGTAAAGAAGTCTATGTAGGAGACACCAACGCACTGCGACGACAAACAGCAGAAAAGAACAACTTCGGTCATATCTATGATCCGTTGTCCGCTGAACCCGAAGCAGGAAGTTTTGATGTGGTTATTGATGCAGTCGGCAGTGGGAAAACCCGTGAGGCCAGCAGCCGTCTGGTGCGCGCAGGTGGTGTGATTTGCCATGCCGGATTGCAGGATCAGGCTGAGGGGCTGGATACGCGTCGCTTAACCCTTCAGGAAGTTACGTTTATTGGTAACTATTGTTATACCGTGGCAGATTTGCAGGCCACTATCGACGCGATCTATACCGGCAAGCTTGGCAAACTGGACTGGATTGAGGAGCGACCATTGTCAGCAGGGGCCAGTGCGTTTGCCGATGTCCATAACGGCAGCACTCCTTCACCAAAGATTGTTCTGTTGCCTGATTAGGAGAATTCTGTTTATCGTGCTTACGGATGGTTTTTGTCTGTAGCCGGTAATACTTAAACAAGAAAAATCAGACTCTGATAAGTTTGCTAGATTTGGGTGATTAACGTGTCGTCCTGTAGCAGAGCCAGGTGACTGATATTATTGTATTCGCCTAAATGTAGCTTCTGCGGGTGTTGTTTTATACGAGAAATACTGGCGTTGTTAATTCCCCAGTTCATTTCGAAAGAGTGAAGCGGGGGGGGTTTAAAAATCGTCTGTAGTATGGTGCATATCACTCCACCAGAGGTAAAAATTGCTACTGTATCTTTTGGTCCATGGTCAGCAGCTATCTGGTCAAGGCCGGCTTTTATTCGGTCTTTAAACTGCTGATAGCTTTCAATGGTATCCGCTGTGCCCGTGGGGGAATCATCAATCGCCCAGGCATTCATCAATGCAGTGAATACTGCCATTGTCATCAGATTGTTAGGGCCAGCCTGTGCCGCTGCTGCAACTTCCTTGTTGCTTTGGGCAAGGATGGGTAAATAGTGTTGGAAGATTTCAGTGTGGTGGTATTCATTGAAATTGTCTGCGATATGCAGTGCTGACTCTTCTGCCCCCAGGGCAATGGTGGCGGTATCTTTTTGACGGGTTAACGATCCGCTGTAGGCTGCATCAAATTGCAAATCAATTGCACGAAAATACTCACCGAGAATTTTTGCCTGTTGTCTGCCAACTGGCGAGAGAACATCGTAGTTATCCGTGCCTGCGGAGGCCTGGCCGTGTCGAATTAAATAGATTGTTGTCATTATTATTTAGTCAGCGCTTTACAATTGGTGGAGGTGGATTTTTTTATTGTTCTTTAAAAGAAATATTGCCTCGGGTAACGTTGTTTAATTGGCTTGTGATATCGTTCAGGGACTGACAGGGTACCTGGCATTGGAGTATCAATCTGCTGTCATAGTGTGTTTGTATTTCGCGAGCATTGAATTGTAATAGCAAATGTCTAACCTCGTTCTCGCGAGAGAACTCAACAATAAACTCCAGTGGGCAGAGTGCTTCTTCGGTTTTTGTATCGAGTAATTTGATGCATCCGGAGGCGGCGCCGGAATAAGCGCGCACTAACCCTCCGGCGCCTAATTTTATTCCTCCGAAGTAACGCACTACCACTGTCACGATGTTACCGATACCACTATGCTGAAGAACATTCAGTATTGGCTTACCTGCGGTGCCCACGGGTTCCCCGTCATCACTGCAGCTCGCGGATCCCTGGCGGGGGGCGCCTATAATACAAGCGTGGCACAGATGTCTGGCATCTGGAAACTCGTTGGCAATCTGACTAATAAAGGGGTGTAAGCGGCTTTGATCGTCGCAGCGTCCGCTAATTGCGATAAAACGGCTTTTCTTAACCAGTAGTTCAAACCTGGCAGTACCCACCGGAACCGGATAGTTCATGTTTCCTTCTGTTTACCTTCCAGTACACTAGTCTATTCCACTGCGCTTACTAAGGATACTAAATGATTATCACCAGTTTGGAATATTATCCCGGCAAGATTGTAAAGAGTCATGTAGGGTTAGTTCAGGGTAGCTCTGTCCGCTCAAAACACGCCGGGCGTGATTTTATGGCAGGTCTTAAAAGCATTTTTGGCGGAGAGCTGCTCGGATATACAGAGTTATTGCATGAATCGCGCGAGGAAGCACTCAGCCGCATGATTGAGCAAGCTCAGGGTATTCAGGCAAACGCGATACTGAACGTGCGTTTTTCCACATCCAGTATTGCGGCGGGGGCTGCAGAGATTTTCGTCTACGGCTCAGCGGTTCAGTTGGTTGCTGAACATGATTGATATCGGAATATTTGTTGTACTGATGGTACTTGGCTATGGGTTTGGTCAGTACAATGAGCAGCGGCACTATCGGTCAATAAAAAAACGTGAAGCTCAATACGCATCGCTGCCAGCAATTGCGACCAAACACCCGCCGACGGATCAGGAATATAGTCAGCAACTTGTGGCAGGTAGTGTTGTAGTGGCCAGTGATTACTTTAAGTCTTTTGTCGCCAGTCTGGTGAATATTTTTGGAGGCCGTGTCCGGTCATTTGAGCCATTACTTGATCGTGGTCGCCGTGAAGCGCTGTTACGCCTGAAGCAAGAGGCGGCAAAATACAATGCATCGATGGTCTTTAATATTAAGTATGAAACTTCACGTATTGGCGGTAGAGTCACCACAATAGAAGTGCTGGCCTATGGAACGGCGTTGACATCCAGCGAGTCACCTCGTTTGCCGAATGTCGAGTCACGAACACAATCTTAAGGCAGGAGCAAAATGCAGTATCAAAATCGTTTGCCACCTGAAGGCATCAATACACCGGGCCGGCATCCGCTGAAGGAATTCATCCGCCTGGCATTTTTTGCAGTGGTTGCGTTAGTCAGTCTTGGACTGTTATTAAATTATGCAGGTGGTCAGGTTGGCGGCTTGTTACCTTTTAAGGCAGAGCGCTGGCTGGCAAATAAGATACATACCGGAATGATCGAGTCAGGTCAGGAGTCCCCGTTCCATCAGGATCCTGTTGATACCCCGCTTCTGGAATACCTTCAGGATTTATCGAATGAGGTACAAGAGGCGCTTGGAATAGAACAGCCAATGTCAATTTCACTGCACTACAGTCAAGAAGACACTGTGAACGCCTATGCAACTATCGGTGGACACGTTTATCTGTTCAAAGGGCTCCTCCAGGAATTGCCGCATGAAAATGCGTTGGCTATGTTGATGGCGCATGAGTATTCGCATGTTCAGTTGCGGCATACCGCTAAAGGTATCGGCAGTGGGCTGGCGGTAGCTCTGACA
Source organism: uncultured Granulosicoccaceae bacterium (assembly GCA_964574535.1). Lineage (GTDB taxonomy): Bacteria > Pseudomonadota > Gammaproteobacteria > Granulosicoccales > Granulosicoccaceae. The sequence goes on from CAZNOB010000005.1 coordinate 67,915, forward strand.
ACCGCGGTGTTGCCCGGAGATACCAGCTTCGATAGTCCTTTTTTTAGTCTGACCAGCCAATTGACGTCGACGCACTTTTCCAGAGACATGGAAGCTGATGCAGATCTGAATGGCTTAATAGCGGTTGAAAAGCTCTACGGCCATGTGAATGGCGCTGATGATTTGTTTGAGCTATTTATGCGCCACCGAGGTGAGACGTCGGAAAATAATTGGGAGGCGTTTTTCTCTACTCATCCGCTTGATCAGGATCGGATAGATGCGTTAGCAGATTTTGCTGATAAAAATGATTTTGCAACAATGGGTGAGATCGTCGCTTTACCAGAGAACTTCAAGAGGTGGTTGGCAGAGTAAACTTCTATTGAACTATAGATATGAATTATATATGACCGGGATTTATAGGTCAGGCTCGAAGTTTTTCTCTTGCATACACAAGCGAGTCGTCTTCTGTTTGCGTTTTGATCGGTGTTACGCTGTTGTCAGGAAGTACAACGTGAGCAGGATAATCCAGCGAATTTAATTGGGATCTAAGATTGTTAATGCAATCAGACGTGGTTGCCAGCAGCGCCAGTAATTCATGGGCGCTTTCACCGCCTTTGTCTATATCTACGGCGGCGCCGTTTAGTCTTCGTATTAAGTGTTGTAAACCTTCGCAGGTTGTTTTAGCGTCGTCGATTTTTGAAGTCATAGTCTCACTACACTCTTAATCATCAGCGTTTTTGCAATCCCTGTCGTTTGTGTCGGCGGTTTTTTACATCGCATTAATTGAACCTATAGTTCAGTTTTTCACAATTTTCAGAAAAATCAGTTGCTTTTGAGCAATATTGAGAGCTACTTATAGGATGGGCGCTATCTATAACTCAAGGTACGGTGTAATGTACGGTATAATGTTGGCGGTTTTTGATTGCCTGCGATGTGAAATTGTGCAACAGGTTGCATCAGCTCGACCTTTATTTATAAGGCGTGCTGCCGTTAAGCCGGGCGCAGGGATTTTGAAAGGTTAAACATGGCGAAAATATCGCTCGGACGACACATTCGCTCTATCAGGCGGGCGGGACGCAGACTACGCA
>CAZNOB010000005.1:69081-74873 GCA_964574535.1 uncultured Granulosicoccaceae bacterium
AGTGCCAGATAGTCATTGAAATTTTCTGCGTTAATGCCGCCTGTCGGGCAAAATCGCAATTCCTGGTATGGGCCGTTTAATGCCTTAAGCATCGATGGTCCGCCGCTTTGGCCAGCAGGGAAAAATTTCAGGGAATCGAGGCCGGCATCAATTGCTTTAAGTGCATCACTGGCAGTAGAGATGCCTGGTAAATAGGGAATACCGCTGGCGAGCGCCGCAGTGACCAGTGGGCTATGTAGTCCCGGACTCACCATGAAATCTACCCCATGAGCTTTGCACTGTGTTACGTCATCAGGTGAGTTCACAGTACCAGCGCCGACGATGACATCTTTTACTGAGGATTTTATGGCATCGATGGCATCAAAAGCCTGTGGTGTTCGCAGTGTAATTTCAAGAACTTTTAAGCCCCCGTCTGCCAGTGCCTGCGCCAACTCTGGAGCTGTGTCTACATCATCAATGACCAGTACCGGTATCACCGGTGCTGCGGACATGATATCGCGAATGTTCATCAGTGGAGATCCGGGTTAAAAAGCGTTAATGCGCCGGTTTCGGCTGAGCTGATTGATTGACGCATGTTATCAAATAAATTTCTGCCACCATCCTGCACGCCAGGGTCTGCAATAGACGTAGCCTGGCGGGCCTTCCATTCGCTGGCATCAACTAAAGCGTTCAGTTCACCTTTTTCGGCATCTAGTAGCACGATATCCCCATCGCGAATCAATGAGAGTGCCCCGCCGTCGGCACATTCTGGTGACACGTGGATTGCTGCCGGTACTTTGCCCGATGCACCAGACATTCTGCCGTCCGTGACCAGTGCCACCTTGTATCCGGAGTCTTGTAAGATGCCGAGCGACGGGGTGAGTTTATGCAGCTCTGGCATGCCGTTGGCTCGAGGGCCCTGATTAATCACTACAGCGATCATGTCGGATTTTAATTCACCGGCATCAAAGCTTTGCAGAAATTCCTGCTGGCCGGTAAATACTCTTGCAGGTGCTTTAACAACAAGATGTTCAGGCTTAACAGCCGAGGTCTTTATTACCGCACGACCCAGATTTCCCTGTAAAAGTGCAATGCCACCTGTGCTATCAAATGGTTTTTCTGCGCTGGCCAGGATTTCTGTATCACCGGACTGCCGCTCAGCAGGTGACCAGGATACTGTATCACCATGAATTTTTGGTTCAGTGCAGTAGTGTTCAAGTCCTTCACCAACCACCGTTGATACATCGTTATGCAAAAGTCCTGCGGACAATAACTGGCCAATCACCACTGCCATGCCGCCAGCTGCATGAAACTGATTAACGTCGGCCGAGCCATTTGGATAAATACGGGTAAGGGTTGGAACCGCTGCAGATAACTCGCTGAAGTCTCTCCAGTCAACGATGAGACCGGCACAGCGGGCAATGGCAATCAAATGAATAGTGTGGTTGGTAGAGCCGCCAGTGGCCAGAAGTCCCACGATAGCGTTGCAAATCGATTTTTCATCAACAACGTGTGCCACTGGTGTGTAGTCTTTTCCAACAGCGCTGATTTCAAAAGCTCGATGCGTAGCGCTGGAGGTAAGTTTATCGCGCAGATCATTCCCCGGATTAATAAATGCACTGCCAGGCAAATGCAGTCCCATTATTTCCATCAACATCTGGTTGCTGTTAGCAGTGCCGTAAAAGGTGCAGGTGCCCGGGCCGTGATACGACGCGCATTCGGATTCCATTAACTCTTTGCGGGTAATTTTACCCAGTGCAAACTGTTGCCGTGCAACCGCTTTCTCGGAGTTGGGAATGCCGGAAGTCATTGGGCCTGCCGGTGCAAATATCGCTGGCAGGTGTCCAAAGCCAAGTGCTCCCATTAACAGGCCAGGTACGATTTTATCGCAGGTTCCAAGATAGACTACTGAATCAAACACATCGTGTGAGAGCGCAATGGCTGTTGCTTGTGCAATAACATCACGGCTAAAAAGTGACAGCTCCATCCCTGGCCGTCCCTGCGTCACCCCGTCACACATTGCCGGTACACCACCGGCAAACAGCGCGGTGCCGCCAGCTTGTTGCGCTGCTGCCTTTATGATGTCAGGAAAGCGATTGAATGGCTGATGAGCCGACAGCATCTCGTTATAGGCAGAAACAACACCCAGGGTAGGTGTTCGTTCCTCGTGTAGAACGAGCTTTTCGTTAGAAGAAGCAGCCGCCACCGCATGGGCAAAATTCGTGCAGGAGAGCCGGTTGCGGCGCGGCTGATTCTGTTTGGAACGCTGTGTTCTTGCCAGGTAATCAGATCGAGGTTTATCGCTTCTTTCACGAATACGATCTGTGACAATTTTTACAGCGGGATGAAGTTCAGTCATTAGCAGCACCTTTGGTTCAGTGAGCAGGACCTGACTTCAAGTCCTTGTAACAATACTACAAAAATCCTGCCATTCCAATTAATAATACGAAATTTAGCGAATAGAAACAGCTGAATATAGCGAAAAAGTAAGGGTACTACGAATAAAATACATTTTGTAGTAAAATTACCAAAAAATGTAATACTAACGAAAATACAGTAGCAGATATTGCTGTAAAAGCTCAGTTCATGATCGGAATCTCTTTATGAATAACCCCACAGATTTCTCCCTGTCACCCTTTGATCTGGTGCTATTCGGTGGCACTGGTGATTTGGCAATGCGCAAGTTGTTGCCGGCAATGTATTTTCGCCACCATGAGGAACAGTTGCCAGACGAAGGCAGGATAATTTGTGTCGCGCGCAGCGACTTAAACACAGAGCAATTTAAGCAGCGTATGGAAGAAGCCTCCAGGGGCTTTATTCGTCCGGAAGAATTTCATGAGGACACCTGGGCCACATTCTGCGATCGAATCCATTATCTTAGTATCGATATCACCGAGCAGGCTGAGTACAACAAGCTTGCCGAGGTACTGGCGCCTCACCCGGATCGGGTACGTGTGTTTTATCTCTCGACTGCTCCGGGGCTGTTTGTACGGATCTGTCAGGGAGTGGCGGAGGCAAATCTGGTGACTCCAACCAGTCGGGTCACGCTTGAAAAACCTCTGGGCAGGGACTTGCCAAGTGCTATCGCCATCAATGATGAGCTGGCCGAAGTTTTTAATGAAGATCAGATTTACCGCATTGATCACTATTTGGGAAAAGAGACTGTCCAAAACCTGATGGCACTGCGTTTTGGCAACTATTTGTTTGAGCCACTGTGGCGTCGTGAACACATCAGCGATGTGCAGATTACGATTGCCGAACAACTCGGTGTCGAGGGTCGTGCCGGTTATTACGATCACACCGGTGCTTTGCGCGATATGGTGCAGAACCATCTGTTGCAGTTACTAGTGATACTGGCCATGGAGCCACCAGTCAGTATTCACCCTGACGCGGTACGCGATGAGAAAATAAAAGTGCTGCGATCGTTAAAACCTCTGGTGGGCCGTGAAGTATTGGATAAAACAGTTCGCGGTCAGTACCGCGAAGGCGTAGTTAACGGTGAACCGATGGGCGCATATAGCAAGGCAGATGGTGTTGCCAAAGGCAGTCACACCGAGACCTTCGTATCGCTAAAAGCCGAGATAAATTCATGGCGTTGGCAAGGTGTGCCGTTTTTCCTGAGAACCGGTAAAGCAATGCCTGAAAAACGTACAGAAATTGTAGTGAACTTTCGATGTGTCCCTCATTCAATATTTAATACACCGACCGCACCTAACCGCCTGGTGATACGCTTACAACCTGAAGAAATAATCAAGCTGCAAATATTTGCCAAAGGGCGTGGTGATGAAATGCGTTTACAAGCTGTTGACCTGGATCTCGACTTCAACGAAGCATTTGATAAACGTCAGATGATTGCCTACGAGCGATTACTGATGGACATCATCAGGGGTAATCAAACTCTGTTTAATCATCGTGACGAAGTCACAGCAGCCTGGAACTGGATTGATCCGATCATCAATGCGTGGGAAGAGTTCAATGTTGAGCCGCGACTCTACTCAGCCGGCTCCTGGGGACCCGCTGCATCGAGTGGCCTGATTGCACGTGAAAATTGTAGCTGGATTGAGGAAACCATGTGAGCACACCAATCGAAATTGCACAGCACTGCCGGGTGATAGAATGAACGCAATCACCGTAGAAAAACCATTCAGGACCGGAGATATTATCTCTGATGATGCTGAACAACTGGCGCAGCAACTGGCGCTTGATACAGCTGAACGATTAAAAACTGCTATTGATACCCGCAACGAAGCTACCCTGGTCGTATCGGGTGGCTCTACGCCGCTGCCTTTTTTTAAAGCGCTATCTGAGCACAGTCTGCCGTGGGAAAAAGTAACTGTGCTGCTTGCCGATGAGCGCTGGGTTGAGCCGGATGATAAAGACAGTAACGAAAGGTTTGTTAAAACACATCTGCTGACCGGGTTAGCTGCAAAAGCAAAATTCACAGGATTGAAGAATGCCGCTGCTACACCGCAGGCTGGCTGGCAGGACTGTGAGGCGATGATTGCGTCAGTGGCACGTCCCTTCGATGTAGTGGTGCTAGGTATGGGCGGCGACGGACACACGGCGTCGTTATTTCCGGAGACGGACGGTCTGATTGACGCGTTGGCAAAAAATAGTGGCAAACTTACCTGGCCGATGAATCCGCCCAACGTCCCGCAGGCCAGAATGTCGCTGACGCTCGATGCATTGCTTGATTCAAGATCATTAGTGCTGCATATCACCGGAGACAATAAAAAATCCATTTTTCAAGAAGCACAATCTGTCGATGCGACGGTCTATCCGATAGCGGCGGTGATCAATAATGCACCAGAAAAGCTGCAAGTCTATTGGGCGCCATAGTTAAACGGATCTGAGCATTTTTACAAATGCTCGCTACTCCCCGTCACCGAAAGAGCGCTGTTCCATGTTAGGAAAAATTGCCTCGGCCAGCTCGTCGCTCAGTCGCTCAGAGCAAAAGGTCGCTAACGAGGTACTGAGAAACCCTGAACAAATTGTTGAAGCTTCAATTCAACATTTAGCCAGGCTTTCAAACGTCAGTGAGCCCACTGTGGTGCGGTTTTGTAGAGCGATTGGTTGTGATGGCTATCATGATTTCAAATTGCGCCTGGCGCGGTCTATCGCCAGTCAGAGTACGTTCTTCTTTCGTGATGTCAGTGCGGATGATTCCAGTCGGGAGCTTTCCTCCAAGCTGATTGATTCCGCCATCGCTTCAATGCAGCATATAAGGAATCAGCTGGATCATCAGGCTGTGGATGATGCCATTGATCTTTATGCCTCTGTTGATCGAATTGAATTTTATGGTTCTGGTGGAAGTGGTTTAGTTGCGGAAGATGCGCAACTAAAATTCTTCCGGCTCGGTAAGCCGGCGATCGCCTATGTTGACCCGCATGTGCAAAAGGCCGCCGCTTCGTTACTGGATTCTGCAGCGCTAGCGATTGTTATTTCCTATACCGGCAGAAATAAAGATGTGATTGATGCAGTTGAGCTGGCACGACATACCGGTGCATCAGTGATATCTGTGACCCGCACAGGGTCGCCGCTTGCCAGCTTGTCCAATATTAATCTGAACGTCGATGTTGTAGAAGACAGTGATATGTTCTCACCGCTAAAGTCACGGCTGGCGCAGATGATGGTTTTGGATATCCTGGCCGTTGGAGTTGCTTTACGCGGCGGGGAAGCAATGCTTGATCGCCTGGTGCGTGCCACCTCTGCGATTGCAGATAAATTCGTCGATTGAAGGTTTATTAGACAGGCGTGCGGTTCCGGTCGAGCTTTGACAAAAACTGATTGATGATACTGGCAACAGGCTCCGG
>CAZNOB010000006.1:0-7223 GCA_964574535.1 uncultured Granulosicoccaceae bacterium
ACGCCAGATTTTCTTCTGGCGTCGAATAGACACACTGCTATTTTGAAAAAGGTGCTCAAAAAGTGATTTAGAACTGTATACATAGCATTTCGCTAATATTTACTTGTCGCCTTAAGAACAATCCAGACTAGACATTCAGTAGTAAATGTTCACGTTCCCAGGGACTGATAACGCGCAGAAATTCTTTGTATTCCTCTCGTTTTATTGCGATATACACACTACTGAAAGTTTGCCCCAACAAATCTCTGATTAGTTCGTTGTTTTCAAACAGGTCAAGCGATTCAACAACACCTACCGGCAATGAACGTGGTAATTCGTAGGCCTCTGTTTCAATAGAGTCCCTTGCACTGATCTGTTGCACCATACCGAGATAACCACAGGCAAGTACAGCAGCCATGGCAAGATAGGGATTCGCATCCATCCCGACCACACGGTTTTCAACACGTCTGGCCTGAGGATCCGACACGGGTACTCGAATTCCGGTGGAGCGGTTATCCTGACCCCATTCCAGATTAATCGGCGCAGACGCGTCGGGTACCAGGCGTCGATAGCTATTCACATACGGTGCTAATATACACACAACCGAGTTAAGTAATTTTTGCTGTCCACCTATAAAGTGATAAAACAAATCACTGGGTTGGTTATCAGTGGTATTAAAAATGTTATCGCCGGTTTTCAAGTCCACCACACTCTGGTGAATATGCATGGCACTACCAGGTTCGTTCTCCATTGGCTTGGCCATAAAGGTTGCGTAGCAGTCGTGGCGAAGTGCCGCTTCCCTGATAGTGCGTTTGAACAAGAATACCTGGTCAGCCAGATCGACCGGATCACCATGGTTTAAATTTATCTCGAGTTGCCCGGCGCCCCCCTCCTGCATCAATGTATCTATTTCAAGGCCCTGCGCTTCTGCGAAGTCATAGATATCATCAACTACTTTTTCATATTCATCCACACCGCTAATGCTGTAGGCCTGGCGACTCACTCCATGCCGGCCACTACGCCCGACCGGCGGACTGATGGGATCGTCAGGATTGATGTTCTTTTTAGTGAGATAGAATTCAAGCTCCGGTGCAACAACCGGTTTCCAGCCTTTGGCGGAGTAAAGTTCAAGTACGCGCTTCAATACATTGCGGGGGGCAAAACCGACCGGCTCATCATCCTGCGTTTGCAGATCATGAATGACTTGCATGGTGACATCTGAAGTCCACGGCACGGCACGCGCCGTCCCATAATCAGGCACCAACACCAGATCGCTTTCTGTCCACGCGTTCTTGATGTCAACCTCAGCATAATTGCCGGTGATGGTTTGATAGAAAATAGACGACGGAAGATACATTCTTTGTGCGCGAAAAAACTTGCGCGCCGGCATGGTCTTACCGCGCCCAATTCCGACAATATCCGAGACAATACACTCGACTTCTTCTACACGTCGATCACCCAGCCATTCCTGAAGCGCGTCGGGCAATTCAATCCCCAAATCTTTATGTGAACGATTTCGGTTAGATCCGGGTTTTATTGAGGAATTCAAGCTCAAGCCTTTGGTGTAGCCAGACTAACATCGTCACAGTATAACGAAGCAGAAAAAACGGCGGGTTGTAAGTGAAGTGGCGGGTCGATATATAGTATCGACCGTCGACACAACGGGGCCTGCCTGACGCAGGAACAGTACCCCGGGAATTATTTTTCGCGACGGTCGAAAGTTCCACCTGCACTCAGTTCAATACCTTGCTCAGTGAAGTCGAGCTGATAGCGTATATTACCTTGTGGGTAGGATTCGATCATTTTGAGTATGTCAGTCATTTCTTCGGTGTTCTGGCCAGTCATCTCCATCACACTCATAACTTTACCGAGAATCTGTCGGGTATCAATCTGAGTGGTCAAGAAACCCTCAGCGTCGCTACCGCCAAGCCTGCTTGCGTAGTCTGTGCCTTTTTCGCCTGAGTAAATGACGATGTTCTTGCCCTTTATAGCTGCCTTGATCTGAATATTTTCTGGCACTGGAACTGGCAGCATCGGGTTGAGTAATAGTTCGGAGCCGTCGAGCGGAAGTTCGGCAAGAACACCCAACTGGGGCATCATTTTTAGAGTCTGCACCAGTAACGCCGGATCTTGTGCGGACACCGCAAGGGCTGTATCGATGCTGTTAAGCGGCTGTGCTGGAGATTTAGAATTTACTTCGATATCGAAAAGATTTAACGCGATACCCTGCACACCACGCGCCAGACCTCCAAACATAACCACACCCATTGATGCTGCGCCGAGGTCGGTACGCGCCATGTTATTGAGCCCGGACAACACACTACACTGGTATTTCATTGACGAAAGCAGCTGACTGAATTGCCCGACGGCCTGAGCCAGCTTGTCAACAGTCACACCAAGCCCGAGTGATACCATTGGCTGACTTGATGATTGAGAGCCAGGTACAACGCCACGCAGCAACATTAGTGTATCGCGCAACTGCTCATGTTTAACTACTGCAGCCGTATGCGCATCATAAGTAATTTCTGATTTACTTATATCGAATTGACGAGTACCCGAGACCAGCATGGGCCACGCTGCCGCCAAACCATTAATTTCAGCTCGACATGGCTCGCTTCGCAGCATTTCAAGCTGCGCAATAGAGTTTTCAGGCAGCATGTCCTCAAGCTGCCGGGAAGACGCGGAATCCCGACCCGTTAGCGTGGCAGCGATTTGCTGAACATCAAAAAAAGACGCTATCTCTTCACCGTAGCCCCATTGCTTACGAATATCTTTTAACTTGCCCGTATCAGCCAGGGATTCTTCGGGCTTGGTAACACCAACTGCCGCATTAATGAGATCAGTGTTCTCACCATCATAGATAAAGCTGATTACAGTATCGGTACCATCATTGGCAATCAACACACCTGCTTTATCTGTCCCGTTAATGGCAGAATCAGGTTCAGCACTATTACTGTTTGAAGAAGTGCCCTCGTTTTCTGCCATACTTTTTGTGGCATTCGAGATGGACTTTATCGAATAGAATCGAGTGGTCAGCCCCTCGTTTTTATCGGTTCGAGGCGTCAGCTTATGCTTTGATTCGAATTCGGCAACCGCTTTCTCAAATTGAGCGCTGTCCTTCAGTGCAATGCGAAACACAGGAACAACCCCAACGGTATAAATGCTCACCTGCAAGTCGCCGTCGATTCCCCATTGAGCTAATAATTCTTCCGGGTTGCTGATTACTTCGAAAATCTCCTGCAGCTCTTCTGAACCTTCAGTTGATTCAGGTAGTTTAATATCAGGCATGACCGCCATCAATTCATCCAGAGGAAGATTGCGCCCGGTACCCAGATAAAAGTGCGTATCGGCTGGAACATATTGCTCCTGATCATTAGCGATCACCACCCCGCTACCGCACATAGCGGTGGACAGCATAGCAGCCTGAATTGCGAGGACCTTGCCGATACCGGCTTTTTTAAACATCAATTTCACTCTCCATGGTGAGATCAGTGGGCGGGTGAACGCCAGCATACAGAAAAATACAGTGTGTCAGAAACTTTGCAGCTCAGGCTTTCACATATTATTGAAATACAGCTTAAAACGCCAATTACGCCTCGTGGGCGAAAGCTACCCTAAAATCGGAACTACCCCACAAAAATGCTCCAAACTCCGAAACAACACCTATTGCGCTGCAAAATTCAGACTGTCGAAACATGAGCGAATTCGGGTCAGGTATAGCGACTTACTGCGTGATCGACAGCACTGATATAGCCTCCGCCAAATTTTATTGCATGAACCAGTAACGGAGCTAACTGGTGCAATGGCACGCGTTCAGCCCAGCCCGGTTGCAAAGGATAGGATTCATCATACGCGGCAAAACACTGTTCACTATACCCACCGAACAGGCGCATCATGGCCAGATCAAATTCACGATGGCCGTGATGTGCCGCTGGATCAACTAACCAACTTTGACCGCGCACATCAACAAGCCGATTACCAGCCCATAAATCCCCGTGCAACAAAGATGCAGGCTCTTCAACATTGGCATGCTCACCCAGCCGGTTGGCGAGTTGTTCGATTGCTTCAATGGTGCGAGCTGATACAGCATTGCGCTCTCTGGCAATTGCCGCAAGTGGCAACAGCCGACAGTTGGCGTAAAAATCAGCCCAGCAGGTATGCTGCTCATTAGGTACGCCCAAACTGCCAGTGGTTCTTCCATCCGGACGACCATAAGCCGACTGGTTTCTATAATGTAAACTGGCGAGAAGTCTGCCAAGTTCAGGCTCTGTTTCAGCAATAGCAGATCCGGGCTCAATCCATTCCAAAACCAGAAAGGGAGGTGAATCAGATACCGCCAGTACCTTTGGCACGTTGACACCACCTGCGTGCCGTAGCCACTGTAAGCCGGTTGCCTCAGTGCTGAAAAAAAATGCGGGCGGATGACGGTGAGTTTTTATAAAAACTGATTGACCGTCTTCCAGTTCACCACGAAATGCCTCGGCAAAATCACCACCGCTCAAGGTTGAAAGACGTGTTAGAGGCTGCCCTAACGCTAGCTCTGCTTGTGGTTGCCAGATCAAGGTCATCCTTGCTGCTGTTGGTTACGATACTTTACTGCTAAGCTTGATTTTCCTATATTCTCATACACGTGATACTTTTAAAAATTGTTTTACCGGGAAAAATTTTTGCGCTTCAATTTCCTCACGCAGCGAGCGCCAGTATGGCGTCTCGCAAGCCTCCTGTTAGTCCTCGTTCTGCTGCCATCCTGCGCAGACGCAGAGTTGTCAGAGCGAGAACGTCGACTACTGGCCAGCCTAAGCCTGAGTGCACTACCAGCGCCCACGCAAATCTCCAACCGCTATTTCACAAACCCTGATGCGCAGCAGCTTGGCAATCTGTTATTTCATGATCCGCAGCTAAGCCAAACTCAATCGATGTCCTGTGCAACCTGCCACGCTGCAGACAAATACTTCGCAGATGGCCTTGAAACTCCTGTGGACAACACGCTCGGTAACGGGACAGTCAACCGCAATACTCCTACTGTAGTTGGCAGCGCCTGGAATACCTGGCAATACTGGGACGGCAGGCGTGATTCACTATGGTCACAGGCGCTGACTCCGTTGGAGGCACCTGTAGAAATGGCCAGCAACAGAGTAGCGATCGCAAGATATATACTCTTAAGCGATAGCTATCGGGCCAGATACCAGACTGTTTTCGGGCCCTTCCCGCTCACTGAAGCTGACCTGTCTGTCGACGCAAGTCCAGTGGGTAATCAGGCACAAAAGCGTGCCTGGTTTGATATTGAGCTGCCAATCCAGTTTAAAATTAACACCGTCTTTGCGAATATCGGTAAAGCAATGGGGGCCTTTCAGGGAACATTAGAACCACCGGCGAGTCGCTTTGACAAGTTTGTTGAAAAACTAAATAACAATGAAGATACGGCAGGCATTTTAAGCAAAGAAGAGATAGCAGGCGCCAGGCTTTTCATTAATGAGAAAAAAACCCAGTGCCTTGAATGCCACAATGGCCCACTGTTAAGCAACGGAAATTTCCATAGTATCGGCACGGGCAACCTTAAAGCGGAACGGAAAGATTTGGGACGAGCATTCGGTGCTCAGGCAGTGCTGCAGGATGAATTCAACTGTCATGGCAGATACAGCGATGCCCGCCCTGAAGACTGCAAGCACCTAAATTTTATGAACCGGGACAACATCACTCATTCGCAAGGTGCTTTTAAAACTCCGTCACTTCGAAATATTTCGAACACTGGTCCGTACTTCCACGATGGGCGCTTTGCGACACTTGCCGAGGTTCTATTACACTACAACGACCCACCAACTGATAAAAGCAATCACGATTTGCGAAATTTTAAACTGAGTGACAAGGAGATGGAAAACCTTACCGCCTTTCTAAACGCCTTGTCTGCCGAGCCCTGAAGGTACACCTGCAGCTTCAGGACTGAACGATGAGACGAATACCCTCGACTTCCACAACACGGGCTGTCTGACCAGCTTCCAGAACGGAATCGCTTCCTTCGGGCAATTCGGCTTGCCAGTCACTGCCTGACCAGGTCACCGTACCGGCTTCAGTTGATGTAATGCGGGACTTAACCAGTACTTTTTGACCTATAGCATTGTTATCACTAATGGAACCCGGTGCGCTTTGCCAACGACGCATAGGCATGTAAAGCAGCGCCGTGATAGCAGCCGAGGCTACCACAAAAACAGCTGTCGTTGTTAACAATGTAGCACCACCGGCAACCCATGCAAAGGCGGCAGCAACCAACGCACCCAACCCAAGAAAAAATAGCCAAAATGTGCTGAATTGAAAAACCAGTAGTTCAATTACCAACAGTACCACTCCCAGTATCAGGAATAACCAAAACGGTGTAATCGTACCACCCATCAGGAATTTCCCCCCGTGGCTACGGGATTGGTTTTGGTTTTTTCAACCTCACCTTTTAATGATTCATAAGCAGTAAACGCCTTGGCAACCATGCCGGCAACATCAGTACCATCACCAGGTAACAAGGCTATCGTACCTGCACGGGCAAGCTTATCGAAGGCACTCACGTATTGTTCAGCCAACTGCTGTGCGACAGCAGCGGTGCCACCTTCGGCGTTAATTGCCTGTGAAATTTTGCGAATGGCTTCAGCACGGGCTGTCGCCTCTATTGTCATTGATTGCGCAATGCCTTCGGCACGCAGAATCTGTGCTTGTCGGTCGCCTTCAGCCTGATTGATTTGTGCTTGTCGATAACCTTCAGAAGTGGTGACCGCGACACGTCGCTCTCGCTCTGCCCCCATTTGTTTTTCCATCTCCTCCAGAATCGATGCTGGTGGTGAGATATCTTTCACTTCATAGCGAAGCACTTTGGTGCCCCAGATTTCAGACGCCTCATCGATAGCATGGGTAACACGGGCATTAATGTTTTCACGTGACTCAAAGGTATCGTCCAGGCTGATTTTACCGATCTCTGCTCGCATACTGGTTTGCGCGAGCTGGGTAATCGCAAAGTTCAGGTTTTCCACTCCGTAGGATGCCGCACGGGGATCCATAACTTTAATATACAACACACCATCTATACTCAGAGGGACGTTGTCTCTGGTTATGGCCTGTTGCGATGCAACATCTACCGCAATCTCTTTCAGTGAATGCTTATAGGCGACCCGTTCCATAATGGGTATCGTGATATGAAAGCCAGCCAGCAGTGTGCGATTGTATTTACCAAGACGCTCTACAACGTAGGCCTCATTCTGGGG
>CAZNOB010000006.1:7323-9115 GCA_964574535.1 uncultured Granulosicoccaceae bacterium
AAGGCTACTTCTGCGCTGGCAACAGTGCAAACAGTCGACCACTTTGTTTCATTTCACCCGCTAGTGCTTCTGCACGTTCACCTGCACCAAAAAACACATCCGCCCGCACCGGGCCACGTATCGCCCCGCCGGTATCCTGAGCAAACATCAGTCTTTCGTAACGGCTGCCGTCAGGCAACGTGGTTTCCAGCCATACAGGTGTCCCGAGCGGGATCACATTTCTATCAACCGCTAAACTGCGTTCTGCTGTGAGTGGGACATTTAACGAGCCGGTCGCTGCTTCGTCAGCGTCTTTGCGCAAACTAAAAAACACGTAGCTTGGATTGCTATTCAAAACATCATCAGCTTTTTCAGGATTGGCAATCAGCCAGGCTTTGATGGAAAACAGGCTGACATCTTCAATCGGAAGTGCACCAATTTCAACCAGCTTTTTGCCAATCGCAAAATACGGATGGCCATTCTGGTTAGCGTAGTTGACTCCCAGCACCGACCCGTCTTCAAGTTTCACTCTGCCAGATCCCTGAATTTGAAGAAAGAACGAACCAAATGGATCATCAATCCAGAGAATCTCCTGACCTGCCAGCGGTTGTTGTTCTCCGTCGATGTCCTCGCGAGAATAAAACGGCACCACCCTGTTCCCATCCAGACGACCACGAAGACGCATTCCTTTGAGATTAGGATATTGTTCCGCAAGCTCTATAGTGAGCATTTGTTGGGGCGGGCCATAAAGCGGATAGGCGTATTTTTCAGTTTTTTCACGACTACCATTTAACAGCGGTTCGTAATAGCCGGTGATCAGCCCCTGCGGTTTTCCGTATTTGCCGTGAATCTGATGCGGTTTAAAGTTATCTTCAAAAAAGCCACGAGCCATTGTGGAATCGGGATTGGGCATCGCAAGTGCGTCGTCACAAATTTGTATCCAGCGTGGATCCTTTCTGGCCATCCGGGGACATTGCTGAAGCAGTGCCTGCCAGGACTCTTGCAGATCGTCTTTCACCCAGGCGTCAAGCTTGCTCCACTTAACAACACCACCAATTCCAGGATCACGCTTAAAAAAATAATCACAGC
Organism: uncultured Granulosicoccaceae bacterium; assembly: GCA_964574535.1. GTDB lineage: Bacteria > Pseudomonadota > Gammaproteobacteria > Granulosicoccales > Granulosicoccaceae. The sequence goes on from CAZNOB010000006.1 coordinate 8,392, forward strand.
CAGACGCCAAAAGTACTGCGCCCAACAGCATCACAAACAACGGGGTTTTAAACAAAAAAATTGAACGGAGTTTCGGAACAGGTTTCACGAGGCAGCACTGGTTGGTCATCGTCCTGCAGTTTACCCCTGAACCATCATAGACAGGCTGGTTGCAACACGATTGTAATTATCTGACAAACAATCTGGAACGGCCAGCAAAGCAAAATAGCAGAAGAATCACGCTCCAGGGATCGAAGGGTGCTTTCGCACCCAACAGCTGACAGCCACCTGCCACCGAAAGTACAGGGCCGTTTATGACCCGATCATCCACACCATCAGCATTGGTATCCACGAAACCGTCGATGCTATCCAGAACACCATCGTTGTTGATATCCAGATCAGCGTAAACACCTGTACTGATATCAAAATCCCCGACCCCGTCATTGACTACAGTGGTGCTTTGCAAATCAACGTGGTTATACAAACCGTCTGCATCAGAGTCCGCCGGACTGTCAATCAGTTGTCCCGGGACATCTATTTGTCCATTGCGATCTACATCTGCACCACCGGCCTCGGTAACATCGAGAATGGTGTCGTTATCGCTGTCCAGATCAAATCGATCAGGCACTGCGTCGCTATCGGTGTCTGTCTGATCCCCTTCGATGACATCGCTCAGACCATCGTTGTCATCATCCGGATCACGGTTATCCCCAATCAGATCACCGTCTTTATCGCTGCTCTCTGC
>CAZNOB010000006.1:9215-17125 GCA_964574535.1 uncultured Granulosicoccaceae bacterium
GCAGTTAACCACAAGCCTCGTAATGTGGGTGTATCCAGTCCATTGCCCGGTAAAGGCTGCCCAAGTCGATTACCGGTGTTGCGATTCACTGTACCGATATCATGAAAGCGCCCCAGTGGACTATCTGTATATTCGTCGCCCAGGTGACAAGCAGCACAATTCGCTTCACGGAATATTTTTTTTCCACGAATCGCAGACTCGGTTAACGCACCATCTTCCATACGGTAGGGGCTTGGCGGAAATTCACTTAATGTGTCAACAAACGCGGCCAATGCATCAAGATCAGCACTGAGCGTAGCCTTAGGGTTTTCCTCATCGAGAATACCGCTAGTGCGGTTATAGTCGCTATCAGACATCAACCCGGCCCCCTTGAAAACTTCACGAATGTCATTTTCAAAGTCGTGGATCTCATCAAAATTGGCTGTCCAGTGTATGTTGCCATGATTTAAACCACCCCGGCCGCGCAAATCGATCGTATTTCGCAAACCCTCACCGACGTCGGCAAAATCCCAGGTACGTCCGTCGTGCCCCATTTCTGAATGACACACTGCACAACTGATATATTTTTGTGCGCTTAAACGTGCGTCACCTGCATCGTGGAATAGTCGCTTTCCGAGTAGAATTTGCGGATCCAGTTTTTCGTTACCCACAATACTCACTTGCCTTACTAACACCGCGTTATCCGACACTCCGTCAATCAATTCTGATAAATCAAAAAAGCTGACGTCACGTGACAGATAGTTATGTACAAACAATCGCCGCCCGTCTTCTGACAGCGCCAGTCCCTGGGGCGCAAATCCAACGTCAGTAGAAAAAACAATATCGCCACGATATACATCGACAACTTCAATTAGTCTGCTGGCTTCATGAACCACGAATAGCAAGTTTCCGGTAGGTCCGAATGCGACTGCTGACGGCGGACTATTGTTATCAAAGTCGATACGATTTTCCCGCTCCTCGGTGAACGCCAGCAGATCCAGAGTTGCGGTGACTCCCCTAACCAGCACATTATGCTCTCGCGCGTTACCATCGCGAAGTGTGCCGCGATAAATATTATCCAGCTTCGCACCTACCACTGCAGTGCGCCCGTGAGGCGCGATCGCGGGAGCTGTCAGATAGTTTGGAACACCGCGTGATTGATTATCGCTGTCTTCCACATTGTTGTAGCCAAGGGTTGCAATGCCGAGCTGTTGAAAAGTATCGGCATCCACCTTCATGATTTCTGCACCTCCGCTAGTCGCTACGGCACTGGTACTTTCTCCAGCGACCGGGGGAGTGATAAATCGGGAAAGGTAAAGAGTCCCGGCAACAATCGCCAGGTGCCGGGGATAATGGCCTATATTGATAGTGTCGACCACCTGCATAGGAACCGCATTAGTATCAGGTAACTGAATTTTTGCGAGCTCACCACTTGCTTCCAGCACAACGTAGGCATACTGACTGCCTGCATCAATGACAAGGCCGTGAGGCATGCTGCCGTTTTTTAAACGCAGCGTAGAGATAATACTCAAATCAGTGGCTGAAATAAGCGTTAACTGTGCTGCATGTTTACTCGCCACCAACACATAGCGCCCCCCCACAGAGGCTATACTTCGAGGCTCGGCAGCGACCGGGATCTCTGCGAGTCCGGCACCCGAAACAGCATCAAGAACGGTTACGGTATCGTTATCGGGATTAACCACCCACAGGCTTTCTGTTTCTCCTTCTGCCCTAAAGGTAATGATCGAGGAGGAAGACTCAGGCTTTGCGGATAGCAACGGCTCATGAACCCGATGCATGACAGTAATCTGATCGCTGCCCAAAGCCCCGGTGGCTGTTAACGTGACAAGATATCTTCCTGGAGTATCAAATACATGAGTTACCGTCGCACTATCAGTTTCAAGGGTATTACCGTCACCAAAATCCCATGAATATTGAACATTCGACGCCGTTAAGATTGAGGCTGTAAAAGATGCTGCGAGACCTGCTTGTGCAGGTTCTGCAGACACTGACTGTAACTCAACCAGCTTACTTGGCGCACCATTGAGATAGACACCGTAACGATCAGGATGAGCCACAAACAGATCCATATTTCCGTCACCGTTTACATCAAGAATCTTCATATCCATGGATTCTTGTCGTCCCCAGTCATCACCGGTAAAGGTAATGAACTCACCACTGTTAACGCCTGTGTTTAGGACAATTTCAGTTCTCATCCCCTCAAACGTATTGCTTAAACCACCAAAGTTACGCAACATGCTGGACAGCACATAGTCCGTATCACCATCACCGTCGATATCACGCATATGTACAGTGCCATGCTTGCGATTACCTCGCTGCATTGGCGCATCTTGCCTTGACAAATATACCGGCAAGCCGCTCCCGTCGATAAAGCCTGCAGACATTTGAGCCATAGGTGCTGTGTTCGAATACTGGCGATAATCAAAAATACCATCACCGTTAAAATCCGCTGCACCAAAAATATAAGCGAAATTGTCCGAGTTTTGGAAAGTCAGCCGGTTGTCATCGATGTAGTTTCCGCTTCCATCGTTGTGGTAAATATGCAGAAACAAATCGGATTCAATATAAACGATATCTATATCACCATCACTTTCGACATCCGCCAACAGCGCGGAGTGCCCCCGTTGCAGATCAGCGAGCTCCCCCAGTCGGGACGATTGATCGGTGAAACCACCGTCCCCATTGTTTATAAGCAGTATATTGGTAGCAAGCTCAACCTGAATGATAAAAAGATCACTGAACCCGTCACCATCAACATCACCTGATTCTACAACAAGGCTGTTGGTCGCCACAGGGAGATCACGACCACCATCAAAACCAAGCCAATCGCCATTTGCATCTACCCCGAGGTTAAATAGCAGCCGTGGTGCTTGATTCAACAACGCAATTGCCAGATCAGTCTGACCATCGTCATTGGCATCGAAAGCTTCAATATAAACCGCATTATCCAGGGATGTGTTACGCGGCAGGTAGCGGTCACTTTCGTTGGTCAGTACACCAGAGATATTGACCAGCAACACCGGTGAGGTATCTGCTCTTGCAATGACCATGTCCTCAAGCCCGTCACCATTAAAATCACCAATCTCAAGTGTTTTATCGGAGGAATCATTTGCAAGCCCGACCAACGTTTCAGAAGTTCGATCTCTTAAGTCAGGCAACGACTGTGAATACACGTTGGAACTCACCAGTAGAATACTGACACAGGCAACCAGGCATCTTACGAAAACCGGTGACACTATGGTGAGTATAGTTTTCAACAACTGCAACAAGACTTTGGCAGAGACAACCACAAACAAACTACCGTTGTGCGCCAAGTGCGATCCATTGCCGAAATGACTGTATCACCAGATCACTCAGACGAGCACCGCGCAGCGGCATACGACCACCCACACTTTGCGAACCTTCTATTTTATGCACTAAAAAACTAGTTGCGGGCGAGCCCGGATCTACTCTCAGTAAGCCAGCCGCATTGATACTGTTAACCCCGACCAGACTATCGTAGCTGGCTTGCTCGCTGGTAAAGTCCATCACACCGGGCAATGAAACTCCAGCCCCAAAATGGCAGCCGGAGCATATCGGAGTAAAGATATGGGTCTGAAGATCAGTTAGAGTTGCACTGACTACAGGCTCAACAGTATCCGCGCTAATTTGCGCCCTGATTTCCACTTCATCAGTATGCACATCAACGTACAGCCCCCCATTGAGAAACAAACTGCTTTGTTCATCAGTTAAAAACGTCACTGTCGGAAGACTAAAACTACCATCGGTCAGCCGATACAACGAGGCCACAACCCCGCCTGTTTCCCCGGCGGCCCCCTCGCGAATATCGACACTAACGGTGTCTTGAAGTGAAGTGTTTAGCACACCGAACAGCTGCTGCGTCTGTCTATCCAGTGTAAAGCTTGCCCGCGCGGTCTCTCGGGTATTAACCGGTGGAAGCACCTGGGCGCCGGTTAAGTCTACGGTGACAGTGGCGCTTTGCTCTGCGTCAATTGCCGCTGCAAAATTCAACGTCGGTGCGGCGGTGTCCTCGATGATTTCTGAGCCTCCGCAAGAGACAGCGCTGAACATCAGTGAGGCAATGAGCGCCTTACGCTGCCAGCGGCATATTAAAAGCCTGGTGGAAGACGGTATCGCAAGATAAATACGTCGCATATCCGCAGTTCAGTGGGGTAACCAACCTCACGGTGCAGAAAATGGGCCACACAGGCGGCAGCTCTGTGTTGCATTGAAAGTCCGTCGAAAAACGTCAAGAGCGCAGTGCTGACCAGAACAAATTCTATCGAAAAACATATTCCAGTGATTGTTAAACCCTACCCTCCAGAGCAATCATTCTGTCGCGTCCTGCATAGTTTTCCAGAGCCTTTCCACATGGTGCCGCTCGGTATTCAGTGCTCCAATTGAGATTCGAACCATCCAGCGCTCAGTACCTGTAAAAGACCCGGGATCGGTCACCATTGCCGGGGTTAGCATCGCGTGCCCACTGCGATTGATGGCTTCGCACCAGCGCTGTGTATATGTATCCATTTGTTCAGGCGACAACCCGGGAGGTTCATGCACGACACACAGGGTTTGCAGAGCCACCGGCGCAAGCAATCGCCAGTCAGGCGCCTCGGTTATTTTTCGCTCCAGCCACCGCGCGTTTTCAAGGTCGCGCCTTAGCCGCTGTTGCAGTCGCTGTACACCTTCGCAACGCAACATCCACCAAATTTTCAATGATCTGAATCTGCGACCGAGTGGAATTCCCCAATCCCGAAAATTGGGTGCCTGGCCGTCCGCAGAGGTTCGCAGGTAAGACGGGTTGGTGCTCATCACTCGCTCCAAATGCTCTGAGTCGCGAACAAAATAAACCGAACAGTCAAAAACAACGCCGAGCCACTTATGCGGATTAAAGACAATAGAGTCTGCTTTTTCCACGCCATTCCATAAGTGCCGCATCTCTGGAAGAATCATCGCGCTGCCCGCCATCGCACCGTCAACATGCAACCAGCAATCGAACTCCTCACACAATGCGGCGATGGCGTCGATATCATCCATGGCTGTTGTTGCGGTGGTCCCTGTGCAAGCGACAATTGCACAAGGTTTTTTACCGTCAGCCTTGTCCACTGTTAACGATTGCCTCAGCATGTCGATGTTTATTGAAAAGTCGGGATTCACAGCGCAGGCTCGCACGCTGTTGTGGCCAAAGCCCGCCAGTAAGGCAGCTTTACGAATCGAGCTATGCCCCTGTTCGGAAGAATAGACAACCAGTTCCGGACCATCCCGAAACCCGTCGCGCATTTGCGCAAAGCCAGAACTTTTTTCCCGAGCGCAGAGCAAGGCGACCAAGGTAGCGGTTGAAGCAGTATCCTGTATAACTCCATCCCAGTGATCGGAAAGCCCCAGCATCTGCCGCAACCAGTCGCAGGTGCGTTCTTCAAACTCGGTCAGTGGAGGACTGGCTTGCCAATTTAACCCAAGTTGGCCCAGCCCGGAGCTAAGCAAATCGCCCAGGACTCCAGACAGATCGGCATTGGCAGGAAAGTAAGCGAAGAAAGAAGGGTGCTGCCAGTGAGTTAAATTGGGTATCACGTAAGAATGAATATCCGCGATCAGATGCGAGGGCTTATCCGGGGTATCCGGAGCACTGGTTGACAGCTGCGCCAGCACATCACCAACCGCCGCCTGACTTCTGACTGGCATTGACTCGCTGTTTTCGCGATAGGCAGCGATCAGTTCGATCAACTCGTGCCCTGATTTGCGGAATTCGTCAGGTGTCATGGTGATTTTCTGGCCTCGAAGATGCTAAAGACCATGATATGTCAGCCGATCGCTGACTTACATCATCCGAACGACTCGAGGATTTCTCTGATGACCACCGACGCAAAAGTCATTACCGGCCTTAGCCTGCTGGCAATACTGCTTTTTATCACCTTCTGGTTTGTTGAGGCATTGCCGATTATTGGATTCTGATACGACTCACCACTAGTTAGTGCCCATCCAGAAACAAGTGATTCTCGCTACGCCCCTGTTTCTGGACGGGCACTAGTTTAGACAAAAAAAAGGCGTATCCTTCGGGATACGCCTTTTTTTTGAACCAGCGGGTTACCCACGGGTCTCTTCGTATTGTTGTCACAGTTACGAAACAACGCTTCCCGACCCTTTATCGAGACAATCAACATCGAATCACGGATCGGTTCTTCGAGATATTGCAGCCAGGCACAAAAAGGCGATAGCAGCACAGACAAGCAACGACATTGAAACCCCCTGAAACAAAAATGTTTCTTAACAGCTCTTCGTATTTGCGCTCACCTTAACGGATTGCGCGCGCTGTGTCACCAGACTGATTCACATAACCCGCGGGATCCTCAGCCAACACAGCGTTTCATACGAGTTACAGCACCATATTATCGCAAAGTATCTTTTTTACTACTATTTTCTGAAAACTAACGCTTCACTCTGACTGTATTGTAAATTTTGCGTAACACAAAACAGTTTGAATATACTAAACCGTGCACACTCAATCGATGTGCTGCCCAGTCCGGTCAGCCATGCTAGCCGATCGAGTGGCCCGGGAGCACTATGATGAAGAGAGATGTACAGGCATTAAGGGAAAAGAGGCGATCCACTGCAAAAGGGATGAACCAGTTAGCCATTGGCGGGATCGCTTTGACGATTATTACCGCAGTAACTGCTGTTTGGTTTACGCACCCTACCACAGACAGCAAATCCAGCCGCCTGCTTACAAGCGAAGCCAGCCAGCTAAAATCTGACTGATCCGTCTCGCGGATTGCGATCAGAGCCTTCGCCGGCTGTTTTTAATCACTGAAACTGCCGGCGGCCATTGCAGCACATGGCGCTGTACTCTACCATTTCCTCTTTAGATTCCGTTCGCTGCTGAATTCCCTGCGTACGGTTAGATTTTTTTAGTCTATTGAGGCCAAATCGTTGCCCGCTAATACTCTTTACGACAAAATCTGGGATGCCCACGTTGTCAGTACCGAACCAGATGGCACCAGCCTGATCTATATAGACAGGCATCTGGTACACGAAGTCACCAGTGCTCAGGCTTTTGAAGGTCTGCGTAACAACCAACGCAAGGTCAGACGCCCTGAACTCACGCTGGCGGTCGTCGATCACAATATCCCCACCACGGATCGCTCCAAAGGCATCAACGATCCCGAAAGCAAGCTTCAAATGGACACCCTGCGCTCCAACACCAGCGAGTTCGGGGTTGAATACTACGATGAACTCGACAAACGCCAGGGAATTGTCCATATCATTGGCCCGGAGCAAGGCTTCACTTTGCCCGGTACTACCGTCGTGTGCGGAGATTCCCATACGGCAACGCATGGCGCATTCGGCGCTTTGGCGCACGGCATCGGCACCTCTGAGGTAGAACATGTACTGGCATCTCAAACCCTGCTGCAAAACAAATCACGCAACATGCTGGTGAAGGTGAATGGCAAGCTCGGCAGCGGAGTCACAGCGAAGGATTTAACGCTTGCGATTATTGCAAAAACCGGTACTGCCGGTGGCACAGGTCATGTAATTGAATACACGGGTGAGGCCATTTCTGCACTGTCGATGGAAGGCCGCATGACACTGTGCAATATGGCCATCGAAGGCGGCGCACGTGCAGGCCTGGTTGCCCCTGACGAAACCACTTTTGCCTATCTCAAAGGTCGCCCGAAAGCCCCCAAAGGAGAACAATGGGATCAGGCCGTCGCCTATTGGAAAACCCTGAAAAGCGATGAAGGAGCGCACTTCGACACCATCGTTGAGATTGATGCATCCTCCATAGCCCCCATTGTCACCTGGGGCACCTCTCCCGAAGATGCTATTGCAGTCACCGAATCTGTCCCGGACCCGTCAGATTTCGAAGACGAACATAAGCAGACGGCAGCGAAACGATCGCTGGAATACATGGG
>CAZNOB010000006.1:17225-55815 GCA_964574535.1 uncultured Granulosicoccaceae bacterium
CGCCTCGCTCCCGGTGAGCGATGCGCATCAACATCAAACAGAAATTTTGAAGGTCGCCAGGGCCACGGTGGACGAACGCACCTTATGTCACCCGCTATGGCTGCTGCGGCAGCGATCACTGGCAAACTGACAGATGTTCGTTCAGTCGCAAAATCAGAGACATCCGTATGAAAGCAATGACTGAAATTACCGGTGTTGCTGCACCAATGCCACTGATCAATATCGATACCGATATGATCATTCCAAAACAATACCTGAAAACCATTGTCCGTAGTGGCCTTGGTAAAGGGCTTTTTCACTCAATGCGATATAATGAAGACGGTAGTGACAATCCGGACTTTGTACTTAATAAGGATGCCTACAAAGAAGCAAAAATACTAATCACAGGTGACAACTTCGGTTGCGGCTCTTCACGTGAGCACGCCGCCTGGGCGATTGAGGATTTTGGCATTCGATGTGTTATCGCGCCGAGTTTTTCGGATATTTTTTATAACAACGCATTTAAAAATGGCATGTTGCTAATTCGTCTGCCCCAGGAACAAATAGACGAACTGACTAAACAGGCAGAGTATGGTTCAAATGCACAGTTTTCGATTGATCTGGAATCACAAACGGTGACTGCACCAGACGGTAATACCCATCAGTTTGAAATCGACGAGTTCCGCAAAGAATGCCTGTTAAAAGGGCTGGATGAAATAGCCTTGACACTCGATAAAGATGCATCGATCAGTGAGTACGAAAGTAACACCAGTGACCAACACGGCTGGCTTGTTCCATCGAGTTAAGTGAGTAGCTCTAAAACAAGTTAATTCTGCATTCGAACTCAGACAAAGTTCTTTTTAAGGTTAAACATTTAAAATGAAAAATGCTTCTATCCTGTTGTTACCGGGCGATGGCATTGGCCCAGAAGTAATTACAGAACTCTCCAGAATAATTGACTGGTTTGGCAAGCATCGTGACATCGATTTTGATATCACAGAAGATGATGTGGGTGGCGCCGCCTACGATCGCTACGGCACCCCGCTCGCGGATAAAACGCTGGCTAAAGCAAAGGAAGTGGACGCCATTGTCATGGGTTCTGTGGGTGGCCCTCAATGGGACAAGGTTGAACGCCACCTGCGCCCGGAAGCTGGATTATTAACGCTGCGCAAAGAACTTGATCTGTTTGCAAATCTTCGACCAGCGAGCTGCCGCCCTGCACTGGCATCCGCTTCATCGTTACATGAAGAACTGGTTTCAGGGCTGGATATCCTGATATTGCGGGAACTGACAGCGGGCGTATACTTTGGCGAGCCTCGCGGTATCGAAACCACCCCTGATGGTCGCCGTCGTGCGCTTGATACTCAAGTATATTTTGAAAACGAGATTGAACGTCTGCTGCATGTCGGTTTCGAACTGGCAGCAAAACGGGACAGTAAATTACACTCGGTTGAAAAAGCTAATGTCATGGAAACAGGGGTATTCTGGAGAGAAATTGCTACCCGGGTGGGCAAGCAATACCCGGCAATCATGCTTGAGCATATGTACGCAGATAACTGCGCTATGCAATTGGTGCGTGAACCAAAACAATTCGACGTCATCGCTACGGACAATCTGTTCGGTGACATATTATCTGACTGCGCCGCCATGCTGACCGGATCACTCGGTATGTTGCCTTCCGCCTCTCTGGGTGTCGAAGTTGACGGAAAACGGGCCGCCCTGTACGAGCCCGTACACGGTTCAGCACCGGATATTGCCGGTCAGGGAAAAGCGAATCCACTAGCGACCATATTAAGTTTTGCAATGTGTTTACGCTACTCGCTTTCCATGAACACTGATGCAGATTTACTGGAGGCTGCGGTTGATCATGTGCTTGCACAAAATATCCGCACCGTAGATATCGCCGCTAAAGGTGTTGCCCCCGTGTCAACTTCCGAGATAGGCACTGCAATGATCGAGGCGCTTGATACACTGGAAAGCCAGTCGTAATTGAGTTGCAAATTAACCTGAAACCCTTATCGGATCTCCCCACATGCTGAGCAAATTTCAAAAACTCAAATGGCCGGGGAAAGACAATACCGACGCCAATAAAAACAACAAGACAGAAGTATCATCAAACACCCGCGCTGAGAGCAATACTCCTCGAGCCAACAGTGACGCACCTTCGGCGGCAGATATAAATGAACGCCTTAGCAGCCCTAAGGAAAAAATTCGTGCAGCGGCATGCCTGGACTTAAAAGATTCCGGGCGCTTACTCGATATCGCTAAAAACGATTCAAGTGCTGACATACGTCAGCTGGCCGCAAGACAGTTTGCCAGACTAACTGCACCTGATGAAACCACCAAAAGCCTGATACAGGACTATGCAGCCGCTGAGGATACTCGATACCTGGCACGACTGATCACAGCGCTCAACGGTAACGCCAAAATTCGTGAGTACGGCATTACCCTGTTCAGTACTGATGAAGATTATCTGAAGATCACGGTAGAAACGCGTTTTCATGACACACGCCAGTCAGTATCCGAGAAAATACAGTCATTGGAAATTGTTGATCAATGTTTCCGACAAATTAAAGCTAAAGACAAAGTTGTCGCCCGCACACTGAAACAAAAACTGACGGAACAAAGTGAGGCCAGAGCGAAAAATAAAAGCAACCAGGAGGAAATTGAAAAAATTACCGACGAAATGCAGAAGCTCGCGCATGGAGCCTGGTCGCCGACTTTCACACATCGCTATGAGTTGTTTGCACAAAAGTGGAAAAATCTTGAATTTGAGATCACCCCTTCACAACAGCAGTTATATGAAACTGCCAGAACAGTGGCGGCTAAAAAAGCACAGGACAATCTGGAGGCACAGAAGTTATTCACTGACTGTGAGAGCCTCATCGCTACACTTGAAAACGCCTCATCCGGCATAGCGACAGCAACGATAGAAACACTACCTGAATGCGTTGCTGCAACCCAAAAAGAAACTGACGTTCTATTTGAACAGTGGCAAAAGCTTTGCAGCTCGAACTCAGCTCAACTCATAGACAAATCACATCAGCAACGGTTTAACAAGGCACGCACAACTGCCACCAGCGATTTAACCGATGCAAAAGCGATATTAAAGGCCTGCGAGCATTTACAGCAACAAAAAGACGGCGCTACAAATCAACTCAAAAAACAACTCAAGGCATTGCAGCAGTTACACAGTGAACTAACCGGGAAATCGAATCAACCGGCTTACGTTGCCGAACTGCCTGACCTGATCAATACGCTTAAGATTAGAATCAACAATCAGGAAAGCGCAGCACAAGAGCTGAAGCTTTCAATCAAAAAACAGCTTGGCTCTCTGAAAAGCGCAATTTCAGCAAATCGCTGGGGTCCGGCAAAATCTATTCACGAGCGACTCGCTCGTAAAATTGAACGGCTCGATGGCAACGACCGCAAGTTTTATTCGGAACAATTACAGCGACACGAAAAGAAGCTAAAGGATCTGGGGGACTGGAAACAATTTGCCACTGAACCCAAACTCGAAGCGCTATGTGAATCTATGGAAAAACTACCTGACGTCGGCCTGTCACCGAAAGATCAGGCAGATCGCATTAAGGAATTGCAGAATCAGTGGAAATCGATGGGCGCTAGCCCGGCGCAGGAAAAACACTGGGAAAGATTTAAAACCGCAGCAGATATCGCTTATGCACCCTGTGCAGAGTATTTTACAAAAAAGCGAGCAGAGAAAAAAGACAAGCTGTCAAAACGAGGCGAAATTATTGATATGCTGCAAAAGTATATTGATCAATCCGACTGGGGCAATCCAGATGCCAAACTGGTTGAAAAAACGATCCGCGCCGCCAAAACCGAATGGCGCAACACGCGGGTATTCGATCGCAAGGCGGGTGCAAAACTCGAAGAGCGATTTACCGAAGTCCTTGCACAACTGAACGAAAAACTTGCACCTGCGTATGAAGCGGGTGTGGCTGAAAAAACAGATTTAATAGCAAAGGTGAAAACGCTTGCTGAAGGGGAAGTGAATCAGCACAGTATCAATCAGGTTAAACGCCTGCAAGCCATGTGGCGGGTAACCAGCGCAACCAGACGCAATGACGATCAAAAACTGTGGACTGAATTTAACAACGCCTGCAGTGAAATATACAACGCACACAGGTCTATACAACAAGAACAATACGCTGCCAGCGTAGAACATGTGACCCGTGGCAAACAAATAATCGCAGAACTAAAATCAGTAAGAAATACTTCAGTCGCTCTTGATGAAAAAGCAGTCCAGCAGCTACAGGACGAATTCAATGGATTACCAGAATTTCCCGAAAGGGATCAGAAGTATTTGTTCAGAGATTTCAATCGCGCGGTAGAAGGCCTGGAAAAACATCGGCAGAGCGCAATCGAATCAGCCCAGGCCGCAGAGATACAACGCCTGCATCACAACGCTGCACTGTGTGAACAACTAGAGGCTATGGTGGGGTCTTCTTCCGAGAATGCATCCGGCGATATCGAAAACGTCCTGGCGGAATGGGACGATGGCGAAAAGACAGATAAAGCTCAATGGAAAAAAGCCATGATCAAGCGCCGCGAAACCATTGTTAAACAACTACAGAGCAATACTGCACCAGACTACGAAAAGAACAATGCAGCGCGCAAGCTATTGTGCATTGAAATGGAGATTCTCAACGATCGTGAAACCCCTGTAGAAGACAAGCAGCTAAGAATGCAGTATCAGCTGGAAAGGCTTCAACACGGTATGTCATCTGCAGCAGCGGCAAGTCCGCAGGCCAAAGCCGCGGAGCTCACAATAAGCTGGCTCACTGCACCACCGGCTTCACCGGACCTGTGCGAAAAGCTCAACACCCGATTCAATTCAGCATCAGGTAAATAGCCGCATAAGTTTACGCGACTACGAATGACGACTTTTTAAGTTCAGATAAGGTAGTTCTTCCGTTTCAGCCAGGCCAGCCCCTCCATCATAAGGTATATGCTCACCTTCGGCTTGATCTTCAGAGACCACCAGTGCATCACCCGGTATTCTGGCACCGCACTCAAGCAACATTATCGACCCGGCCAATACTCCTTCCCTGATGCGGTTTGCCGAATCGGCGTTCAGCGCCTGGATTCGAAACAATTCGTCAAGGGCATGCATAACGGGTATCTTTTCAGCAATCTGATCAACGGAATAGTGCTCATGCAGCAGACTTTCTGTGGCTTGCTGATGTAGCGAGCGTATTATTCTTCGCGTCGCAGTGGCCACTTCGGGGTGCCCTTTAAACTCAATAATACGATGCTGATATCCGGTTATGGATAGTAAAGCCAGGTCATCCGGATGCTCCCCGGCCAGCTCGGCACAGGCCTGATAAATAATATCGACAGCATCGATTAACCGGGAAAGTCGGTCCGGGTGAGAAGCTTTTTCTACTGCATTATCGATTCGCAATCGTAGCAGACAAATATCGTCTTGTGACTCCTTAAAACCACTCCCGCCGATCAGAGACAATACCTCAGGCAATCGTGAAGTGGCGTACTCGATATTGATTCGAAGCGCATTGAGGCGCGCCAGGCGCAATCGCAACCCTACAGTATGGGCAGTGAGATCAAACCAGAATGCAGGCGATTGTAATTGAGATAACCTTAAAGCCCTGACCACAGTAAGCTCAAGATGATCAAACCCGGCAGCGGCATCCAGATATTTCGACGCCACCTGCTCCAGCTTCTTGCCCGTCGTATCTACGCCGCGAAGCAGCCCGCGCTGATACTCCTGCACAGAACGTTTCACGCCACAATCAGACAGAGTGCTCAATACATTTTCAGCGGCTGTTAACAGTTGGCTGGAATTCACCAGAGCTTATCATTAGTCAGAGAGAGTAAGCAGAGCATGGCAGTTTCGTGCCATCCTTGCCAGCTTAATAACGCTGCATAATTTCGCTTTACCCTGATCCGCGTGGGCGCAAAACAACCAATAAAATCAGCGACCAGGCAACAGAGCTTCCTCCGCCGATTGAATACTGACAACACTGGACTCGCCATCTCCCCAGCCCAGCCCAGCCAATCTATATCGCTTGACCTGCTCGAACAATCCAGATACTAATTTTTGTCGATTGGTCGGGGCGAGAGGATTCGAACCTCCGACCCCCACAACCCCATTGTGGTGCGCTACCAGGCTGCGCTACGCCCCGACTATTTCGACAAAAATGAAAAGAGCGACTTTCGACGCTCTGTTAGGATTTTACAGGAGAATCCAGAAAGATGTCAGGCTTTAAGCAGTTTTAGTACTTCTTCCAATTCCTGCCTGAGCTGTTTCACCACTTGCTGTGCCTGACCGCTATCTTCTTTTGCAGTGTCACCTGATAACTGCAGGCGTGCACCGCCAATGGTGTATCCCTGCTGGTAGAGTAAATCTCTGATAGTACGAATCAGCATCACATCATGGCGCTGATAGTAGCGTCGGTTGCCGCGTCTTTTGACTGGCTTCAGATCGGGAAATTCCTGTTCCCAATAACGCAAAACATGCGGTTTTACGTCACACAAGTCGCTTACTTCACCAATGGTAAAATAACGCTTGTTGGGAATCGATGGCAATTCGTTATTATTGCTGGTTTCCAGCATAGGCTTCGACTCGAGCTTTTAATTTTTGACCAGGACGAAAAGTAACCACTCTGCGCGCAGAGATAGGAATTTCTTCGCCGGTTTTTGGATTGCGCCCCGGGCGCTCACTTTTACTACGCAAAATGAAATTGCCAAAGCCGGAAAGCTTTACGTCGTCCCCCTCTTCCAGAGCAGAACGCACTTCTTCAAAAAATTGTTCTACGAACTCTTTCGCTTCACGCTTGTTGAGCCCGAGTTCATCAAACAGCATTTCTGCCATCGATGCCTTGGTTAAAGCCATGGTTTATGTCCTGAGTGTTGCGCCTAAGTCTTCGGTCAAACCGTTAAGAATACAAGACATCGCCGAGTCAATTTCACTGTCGTCTAGGGTGCGGGAAATATCCTGTAATATCAACCCTAAAGCGACACTTCTTAGACCTTTTGTAATGCCTTTGCCTGTGTAAACATCAATCAGCGTGACCTCTCTTAAAGAAGCCGGAGCATGGCGTTTTACGCATTCTTCGATTGTTGCATATGAGATATTGCTGTCTATCTCTACCGCCAAATCCCTGCGTACCGCAGGAAACTTAGATATTTCGGAAAATGCCGGTATTTTGGCAATTTCCAACGATGCCAGTTCAATCTCAAACAATATTGGAAGTTGCGACATATCCAGCGTTTTCTGAAGCTTCGGATGCAAAGTTCCTATCCAGCCTGCTGGTTTTCCATCGGCCAGAATCCGAGCTGTCATCCCTGGATGCAGTGCCGGATGCTCTGCTGTTTCGAATGAAAATCCCACTCCGCTTGCTCTCTTTACGATAGCTTCAATATCTGCTTTTGCATCATAAAAATCCGCTGCTGTCCCTCCACAGCTCCAGTGCAAAGGATTACAGTATCCTGCAACCAGGCCAGAAAAACAGGAAACCTGTTTTAATTCAGCACCTTGCTTAACAAACTTAAGACCACACTCGAACAACCTTACATCAGTTTGTTGTCGGTTTAAATTACTCTGTAAAGTCTCACACAATCCTACCCACAAGGTATTTCGCATCACTCCCATGTCAGAGGAGATCGGATTCGCCAGTGCCAGCGATTCGAGCTCGGGTTCAAAGATCTGTTGTTTCTCCTGATCCACAAAGCTGTAGCAAACCGCTTCCTGATATCCGCGATCAACCAGCAATTGCTTGAGTCGGGTAAGCGACACCGCTGATTCCGAAGCCGCGCTGATCTCGGGCTGGAATCCCGGATTTGTTCTGGGAATATTGTCGTAGCCATGGACTCGAGCAATTTCCTCCATCAGATCTTCTTCAATTGAAATATCATATCGATAGCCTGGTGCTACCGCCGACCAGCCATCCGGGGTCCTTTCCAGTTCAAGGCCCAATCGCGACAGAATACTCATGACCTCATCATCAGGGACATGCATACCGAGAAATCTATCCAGCCGCTCGCGACGCAGATTGATACCGGGAAAGACTCGATCAAGCTGTTCGTTTCGAGTTTCAAATACCGGCCCTGCGGTGCCACCAACAATATCAATCAATAATCGGGTTGCCCGCTCCATCGCCTTTTTTTGCAGACCACTATCAACACCGCGCTCGTAACGTTGAGCAGAATCCGTATAGGCGTTATACCGCCTTGGTTTTCCCGCAATACCCAAAGGAGTAAAAAGCGCTGCCTCAAGCAGGATATTGTTTGTCTCAGCAGTGACTCCAGTGGAATCGCCTCCCATAATGCCAGCAATCGCTATGGCCCCCTGATGATCGGTGATCATCGTGGTGTCAGCGTCCATCTCGAGTTCACGGCCATCCAGAAGCTTGATTCTCTCTCCCTGTTCAGCCAGGCGAACACGAATACCGCCATTCAGCTTATCCAGATCAAACGCATGCATAGGCTGCCCCAACTCCAGCATCACGTAGTTAGTGACATCTACCGCGGGCGCAATTGATCGAATACCACTTCGACGAAGTTTCTCGACCATCCACAGCGGAGTTTTTTTGCTTGCATCAATGCCCTTGATAATCCGTCCGGCATAGCTTGCACAACAACAGTCCGGTGTGATCTCTAACGGAAAGGTTTCATTATGCGACTGTTCGACAATCTGGTTAGCGGGTTCCACCAGCCCGACATTATTCCTCGCACTAAGCTCGCGAGCTACACCGCGAATGGATAGACAATCACCGCGGTTGGGTGTGAGATCGATTTCGATCAGCTGATCATCGAGTGCCAGATATTCTGCGAGTGATACCCCTAAAGGCGCATCTTCGGGCAGCTCATGCAACCCGGCCGAGTCTTCCGAAAGCTGAAGCTCAGCTGCCGAGCACAACATGCCATCGGACTTAACCCCCCGTAGCTTTGTGCTCTTTATTTTAAAATCACCTGGTAATCTGGCACCAACACGAGCGAGCGGCACACGGATCCCTGCACGGGCGTTCGGGGCACCGCAGACGATATTGTGCAACGAGCCACTACCATCATCTACCGTACAGACACGCAATCGATCTGCATCGGGGTGTTGCTCTGCCGTTTTAATTTCGCCAACGACGACACCTTCAAATTCGCCACCGGCGGATTCGATGTCGTCAACTTCCAAACCAAGCATTGTCAGCTGATCTACGAGTTCATCGCTACTAATCGAGAGGTCAACCCACTCACGCACCCACGCTTCACTGAATTTCATAAAGTGTCCACTCTAGTTGAATTGACGCAGAAAACGTAAGTCGTTTTCGAAAAACATTCGCAAATCATTAACGCCATAACGCAACATGGCAAGCCGTTCTACACCCATGCCAAATGCATAACCGCTATATTCCTGCGAATCTATGCCAACGCTTTTGAACACTTCGGGATGGACCATTCCAGCCCCCAGAACTTCCAGCCACTTACCTCCGCCAATTCGAATATCTACCTCAGTGGATGGCTCGGTAAAGGGGAAATATGACGGCCTGAATCGAGTTTCAACATCATCCTGATCAAAGAAGCGCTGTAGAAACATATCGAGATGTCCCATCAGATCAGAGAACGCTATATCTTTGCCGACCAACAGGCCTTCCACTTGATGAAACATAGGCGTGTGAGTCATATCAGAATCACATCGATATACCCTGCCTGGCGCTATGATTCGAACAGGCGGCGTGTGGTTTTCCATGAATCGGATCTGTACCGACGATGTGTGGGTCCGCAACAAGCGTCCGCCATCAAAATAGAATGTGTCGTGCATTGCTCTGGCAGGATGATGCGCTGGTATATTCAGCGCTTCGAAGTTGTAGTACTCATCTTCAACTTCAGGGCCTTCAGCGACTTTAAAGCCCAGATCAGCAAAAAGAGCACTGATTCTTTCAATGGTTCTGGTGACAGGATGCAGTCCGCCGGTCACCTGCCCGCGCCCGGGCAGCGTAACATCGATAGCTTCACTGCCGAGTCTGGCCTCCAGCAGTGATTCTTCCAGCGCGCCACGACGCTCTTCTATTGCTTTTTGTAGCTGCCGCTTGCCTTCGTTAATACTTTGGCCAGCGGCTTTCCGGCTATCTGCAGGTAAAGTCCCCAGACTTTTTAGCATATCCGTGAGCTGACCTTTTTTACCCAAAAACTCAACCCGCACCGAATCCAGCTTGCCAAGATCATTGGCTTCATCGATGGCGCTGCGAGCCCGTTGGATAAGTTCGTCTATCTGCATGTTATTTCCGTCATACCAAGTAGTCTGCCCTGCACAGGGGGTTTTCGATGCCACAAATGAAAACGGGAAAAGACATAAGTTATGCCTTTTCCCGTCGACTGGAATTGTGTATCAACCCCACGCGGCACAGAGCCGCGTGGTCAGATCAGGCGGTCTAGGCCGCCTGCGTTCCTGCAGTCTGAAGTCCTGATTTCGCTTTTTCAGCCAACTGCGCAAAGGCAGCCGAATCATGAACAGCAATATCCGCCAAACATTTGCGGTCGATTTCAATTCCAGCCTTGTTCAGACCGTCCATAAATCGACTGTATGACATATCACACTGCCGAGCAGCAGCGTTGATCCTTGCTATCCACAGCGAGCGAAACTGACGCTTTCGCTGGCGGCGATCACGGTAGGCATACTGACCGGCTTTGGTCACTGCCTGTTTGGCTACACGAAAAACCTTACTACGTGCACCGCGGTAGCCTTTCGCCTGCTTTAGAACTTTCTTGTGTCTGGCGTGAGCCTGTACACCACGTTTTACTCTTGGCATGTCAGCGCTCCCTTAAGCGTACGGCAGCATCTGAACCACGAGAGCCTTATCGGCCTCATGAACCTGACACTTATTGCGAAGATGGCGTTTACGCTTGGTGCTTTTCTTCGTGAGAATATGGCGAAGGTGGCTCTGCTTACGCTTGAAGCCGCCTCCCCCCGTCTTTTTGAAGCGCTTTGCAGCACCACTATTACTTTTGATCTTTGGCACAGTGAACTCCCGTTCAGTTTCTATATTAAAATTATCCCGGCTGAGTCGGAGTTGTACTACAGCGCGAGTAGGATGATTGGTTCAGCCAGCAACTGCCGGCGCCGGCATCAGGTTTTCCTGGGTGCCAGTACCATCACCATTTGTCTGCCTTCAAGCTTTGGAAATTGTTCAACAAGAGCCAATTCTTCAAGGTCTTTCTCCACGCGCTGCAGAAGCTTCAGTCCAAGATCGCGATGAGCCATCTCTCTGCCTCTGAAACGCAGTGTTATTTTGGTTTTATCTCCGTTTTCCAGAAATTTCACCAGATTGCGTAGTTTAACCTGATAATCCGCTTCTTCGGTACCCGGTCTGAACTTTATTTCTTTTAGCTGGACCTGTTTCTGTTTCTTTTTCGCGCTGTGTTGCTTTTTATTCAGCTCGAATTTAAACCGACCATAGTCCATGATCTTGCAGACAGGCGGGTCAACGTTTGGTGATATTTCCACCAAATCCAGACCAGCTTCTTCCGCTGTTTTAATTGCATCATCTATAGGGACAACGCCAACCTGTTCTCCGTCCTGCCTGATTAGCCTGACTTGCGGCACCTCGATTTCGTGGTTCCGCCGATTTGCTTTTGGTGCAGCTATGGATTAGTCCTCCAATGGGTTACGTCCGCGTGACGTAATTTCAAGTTTTAACCCGGATATTAACGTATCCAGATCCATGGGACCTAACTCTGCCGCATCGCGTGTGCGGACAGAAACTTTGCCAGATTCTATCTCTTTATCACCTATTACCAACATATAGGGCACTCTACCCAAAGTTGCCTCGCGAATCTTAAGGCCAATCTTCTCGTTTCTCAAGTCAGAATGTGCCCTGAATCCTTGATCTGACAGGGTTTTTTCCAGATTTTTGCAAAAATCCTGCTGTTTATCCGTGATATTGATAATTCGAACTTGAGTAGGTGCCAGCCAAAGGGGCATTTTGCCTTCGTGATTCTCTATCAGAATACCAATAAATCGTTCGAATGACCCTAGTATAGCGCGGTGCAGCATAACAGGTGCTTTTCGATCACCTTGTGCATCGACAAAGTTGGCATCCAGGCGCTCAGGCATTGAGAAATCTACCTGTAAGGTACCGCACTGCCACACCCGACCGATACAATCTTTCAGTGAAAATTCGATTTTTGGACCATAAAACGCACCCTCACCCGGTAATTCCTGCCAGTCCAGACCTTTGGCGTCCAGAGCTTCAGCCAGAGCTTTTTCGGACTTATCCCAACTTTCATCGCTGCCTACACGTTTTTCCGGCCTGGTTGAAAGGCGATAAATAACCTCAGTGAAGCCGAAGTCTTCATACACAGAGTGCAGGAAGTCGATGAAAATGGCAGATTCTTCCTGTATCTGGTCTTCGGTGCAGAAGATGTGACCATCATCCTGAACAAATCCACGTACCCGCATAATTCCATGCAGAGCTCCAGACAATTCGTTGCGATGGCAACTTCCGAATTCTGCCAACCGCAACGGCAATTCGCGATAGCTGCGCAACCCCTGATTAAAAACCTGTACATGGCAGGGGCAGTTCATTGGCTTCAGGGCAAAACTGCGATCATCCGTCTTAAGAGAAAACATATCATCGCTAAACTTATCTGCATGACCTGATTTTTCCCATAATGACATATCAACCACCTGCGGGGTGCGAACTTCCTGGTAACCTTGTTCCCGCTGGCGCTGACGCATGTATTGCTCGATCGCCTGATAGATAGTCCAGCCATCCGGATGCCAAAACACCATACCAGGTGCTTCTTCCTGCAAATGGAACAGGTCCAGTTGTTTGCCAATTTTCCGGTGGTCACGTTTTTCGGCTTCCTGCAATCGATGCAAATAGGCTTTTAATTCTTTTTTGTTAGGCCAGGCAGTGCCATATATTCTTTGCAACATGGCATTATCGGAGTTGCCTCGCCAGTACGCTCCCGCAACTTTCATCAGTTTGAAATGTCCCAAATGCCCGGTGTGCGGAACGTGTGGTCCTCGACAAAGATCGGTGAAATCATCCTGTTTGTATAAGGACAACGTTTCATTCGATGGAATATCGCGAATAATCTCTGCTTTATATTCTTCCGAGAGACCATCAAAAAATGCAACCGCATCATCACGCGCGATCTCGCTGCGTTCAATGGGAAAAGCTTTTTTGGCAAGCTCTGCCATGCGCTTTTCTATGGCCTCAAGATCTTCCGGCGTGAATGGTCGCTCATAGGCAAAATCATAATAGAAACCATCTTCTATCACCGGTCCGATAGTAACCTGCGCTTCGGGATATAACTGCTTTACCGCTTGAGCCATCAGGTGGGCAGTAGAATGGCGGATCAGGTGAACGCCGTCTTCGTCTCTGGAGGTCACTATTGCAAGTGCAGCATCTTCGCTAATAACGGCAGAGGTGTCAGACAGGACACCATCTATATGGCCACCTAGTGCCGCTTTAGCGAGTCCGGGGCCGATATCATGAGCAACATCGTAGATGGATACAGGTTGATCGTAGTCACGTTGACTACCGTCAGGAAGAGTAATGGAAGGCATTGTAGTTCCTTTCAGTGGTGACCCATACGCGAGGCCACTTGATGTCAGTCAGTTAATAGTCACTAAACCCAGACTTTCAGTAAGTTTAAGTCTGCACGAATTTTTGGTCCTACAGAGTTCCGCCGGGAATTGCGCGATCGCGTTTCCGGCTGATACTCATTTCCCGGAGGATTCGCAACCGAATCACAGGGAAATCATTGTTTCAATAAAAAAGGGCCGCTCGGCAGAGCAGCCCTCCAAATGTTTGCAATCTTCACACCGCACAATTTGTACTGAAAGCGGTTGTTGGTAGGCGCGATTGGATTCGAACCAACGACCCCCACCATGTCAAGGTGGTGCTCTAACCAACTGAGCTACGCGCCTGCCGAGCCACGCAGTGTAAGCGATGCTGTGACCAAGGGCAATACCAGTCAACTGCATCCGTACAGGAAGAGGTCGCCTGATACACCTGCCCTAACCCCCGGGATCATCGCGATAGTTTGACTGACACAACTCGTGAGTGGGACGGTACCACCCAATTAGCCGTCATTTTATGGTGTAATGACCCTCTTTACTCTCAACAGAACCATGACCCACACCCTCACCGCAATCTCCCCGATCGACGGACGCTATGCGTCTAAGACAGCCCTGATTAAAATGGACTTCAGTGAGTACGGCTTGATCCGAAATCGCGCCATTGTTGAACTTAGAT
Organism: uncultured Granulosicoccaceae bacterium; assembly: GCA_964574535.1. GTDB lineage: Bacteria > Pseudomonadota > Gammaproteobacteria > Granulosicoccales > Granulosicoccaceae. The sequence continues at coordinate 31,445 of CAZNOB010000006.1, forward strand.
GGCTACAGGCTTTGGCACATGAACCCGGGATACCCGAAGTATCACTCAGTGACCAGGCTCATCAGCATATTGAAAATCTGGTACAGAACTTCGACGAAACAGATGCCTTACGTGTGAAGGATATCGAGCACACTACCAATCATGATGTCAAAGCGGTGGAGTATTTGCTGCAGGAAAAATTCAAAGAGCATTCCGAACTTGCCAGCGTAACAGGCTTCCTACATTTTGCCTGTACATCTGAGGATATCAATAATCTTGCACACGCTTTGTCGCTAAGGGAGGGTGCGATCGAAAAGCTCTTGCCTGTTGTTAAAAAACTGACCAATGCAATAACAGAACTGGCGCAAAACAATTGCGATGTAGCCTTACTTAGCCGTACCCATGGACAGACAGCCACACCTTCAACGATGGGTAAGGAAATGGCTAACGTTGCTTTTCGATTGCAAAAGCAAATTCACACAGTCAATAGAATCGAGTTGCTCGGTAAAATGAATGGTGCTGTCGGAAACTACAACGCACACCTGGTCGCCTACCCTGATGTTGACTGGATAACTGTCGGGAAAAATTTTGTGGAGTCACTCGGACTGCAACACAACGCCTACACTACACAAATCGAACCGCATGACTACATGGCAGAATTGTTCGATGCCTATGCTCGTATCAATACCATACTGATAGATTTTGCCAGAGATATCTGGTCATATATTTCCATTGGCTATTTTAAACAAAAAGTGATCGCCGGCGAAGTCGGGTCCTCCACCATGCCACACAAAGTCAATCCTATCGACTTTGAAAATGCGGAAGGTAACTTCGGCATTGCCAACGCATTGTTTGGTCATTTCAGCGCAAAGCTCCCTATATCGCGCTGGCAGCGAGATCTAACTGATTCTACCGTTATTCGAAATTTAGGTGTTGCGTTTGCTCACTCACTTATAGGATATGAATCACTCTTAAAAGGCATAGGCAAACTGGAACTAAACAGCCACGCAGTCGACGAAGACCTCGATGCTTCATGGGAGGTGTTAGCCGAGCCCATACAAACGGTAATGCGTCGCTACGGTATCGAGAATCCCTACGAAAAGCTCAAGACCTTGACCCGCGGAGAGACGATTACTGCTAGTACTCTAAATACATTTATCAATAGTCTCGATCTACCCGACCAGGTGAAGATCCAGCTATGTGAGTTGACACCATCATCCTATACCGGCCTTGCGTCTTCACTGGCATCAAAGCTTCCAGAAACCCGATAACATGAATATCAAATGGCCAGAAGATATTTCACAGGCAGTATTCCTGCAGGACTACTGGCAACAGAAACCGCTTCTACTCCCACAAGCGTTCCCGGAATTTGTTAATCCCCTGGACGAAAACGAACTGGCTGGACTGGCTTGTGACGAAGACGCTGCATCACGGTTTATGCAGCATGTTCAGGGCGACGAGTGGCGAATGTGCACGGGACCACTTGAAGAGTCTTTTTTCGAAGAACTAAGTGGCAACCGATGGTCACTGCTGGTCAGCGATATTGAAAAATTACTGCCGGATTTCCGCGCTTATTTACAACCCTTCAGATTCATACCGGATTGGCGCATCGACGATCTAATGATCAGTTATGCGCCGGTCGGAGGTTCAGTTGGCGCACACATAGATCAATACGACGTCTTTCTTTTACAGGCCTCCGGCATTAGAGAGTGGCAAATAGAAACAACACCACGCAATAGTCATCAACCGTCCGCCAGTGCAAGCGTATCTTTGTTAAGTGATTTTCATGCCGATCAGACCATGGAACTAGTGGCTGGTGACATGTTGTACCTACCGCCTGGCTACGCCCACCACGGTATCGCAAAAGAAGAACCCTGCATGACCTGGTCTGTTGGATTCAGAGCACCTTCGGCTGATGAAATGTTGCCGTCGGTTCTCAATTATTTGATAGAAGAATTAAGCAACACTAACAGATTTACTGATCTATGCCGTGAGCCTGCATCGAGTCCGGGACTACTCTCAACCGACGATCAAAAAAAACTCAGAAAAATTGTCCGCGACGCTTTAACCTGCAATGACGAGCAACTGGACAACTGGATAGGCCGCTACCTCACCGAACCAAAACATACCGCAGAGAACGCTCAGGTGCTAACTCACGACTGGAATCAGATTAGACAAAACTTCAGTAACACAACAAGACTGGCAGCACGTTCGGATAAAATTCTTGCCTATACAACATCGACTATCTGCGCAACTTTGTTTGCAGACGGCGACCACTATAGCTGCACCACAGAATTAGCCAGGCAACTTTGCGACAACCGCTGGCTAACTCTTGATCAGGTTACCTCAACAGATCAACCCACGGTCACCGCACTATATAACCAACAAATTTTGTTTTTTGATTCCGATGTCACTCACTAGCGCTTTAGAGCAACTTTGTGTTCATGCAGTCAGACTACTGCAGATTAAAAAGTGTCCACTTACCTGCCATCAAATTATTGCTGTTGTCTGCCTGCTGATCACCGACTCTTATAGCTACGCAACCACTATTGATCAATCAAAATTACATGACCTGGGCAATCGTTCATGCAATGCATTCAACATCACCCCTGAAACAGAACTAAGCGATCAGATCACCACAATCGCGCAACAATCTCTCGGGAGTTCCATCACTTCCCAACACACAGATATTGAATTCAGAGGGCGATATATTGGCCAGCGCCTGATAATTTCAGTGCCTGGCAGTGCCGTGCTGGAACTGCAACTGTTATCACCACCGACAAGACCTGTGCGCACGATACTCACCGAATATAAAAACTCAACCAGACACGACAACAATCAACCATCGCTACAATTGGTTTTTGATTCAGAATGCACTGTACAACAGGCTCAGCGAATTCAGTACTCCGAAAACAACAGCGCAGAATTCATTCAGAATCTGCAGTTAACCGACGGCAAGTTGATCGCGGATACCACACAGGTCTGGCTGAACCCACCCGTACCTGCTCTTGCCAACATAACACCATCACGACTTAGAGTAGCGATGGTTGATTCCGGCGTTAACTACACTTTGCCCGCTATCGCCAATGCACTCGCGCGCGATGAAAAAGGACAGCTGATTGGTTACGACTACTGGGATCTGGACAATAAGCCATACGATGCTCACCCCGCCCGCTCCCCCTATTTTGTGCAACGTCACGGCACTCGCACTGCATCAATCGTCATTTCAGAGGCACCAGGGATCGCTATTGTACCTTATCGATATCCGCGTCCCGACATGTCGAGAATGAAATTACTCATTGAACACGCACATGCGCACGGTGTAAGAATCGTAGGCATGCCACTCGGCGGGAATGACTACAAAACCTGGAGTACATTTGAGCAGACGGCCCGAGCGCACCCGGATATGCTTTTTATAGCCTCAGCAGGAAACAATGGCCGTGATATCGATATCAATGGTGTCTATCCCGCAGCGATGGATACACCTAATATGATTGTGGTGACTTCGGCCGATGATTTTGTCAGACCTGCAGAACGCACAAACTATGGAAGAATTGCCGTCGACTATCTGGTACCCGCAGAACAAATCAATGCACTTGACTACGATGGCAGCAACATCAAAGTATCCGGATCAAGCTATGCCGTGTCTCGCGTCGTGGCTCTGGCAGCCCGACTGCTAAACAGACAACCAGGCCTTAGCGTCCCAGAATTGATGAAAAGCATCAGACACCTTTCAATCAGAGCAAACACTGGTAAGTATGTATCAGCCGGCTTTATTGGCGACCCACTGGTGAGTCCTGCAAATTTATCTGTATCCCGGGAAACTTTCGCCAATCCTTCCAATACTTCTACCAAATACAGCCTGGATGTAAGTATCAACGTACTGGATCAACGTTGGAATTCAGAGCAAATTACCACCGCCATACAGGATCTGAATACTTTATTTAAACAATGCGACGTGTCGGTTCGGGTAAAAGACATGAATATTGTTGATGCTCCGGATTATCTCAAAGACCTTTCTACCGGAAACATGCTAACGCTCAGACGTAAGCTCGGGCCACAACAACTCTCAATCTACTTTGGCAGAGATACAAATATGCAGCCTCAGTTTGATGCCGAGGCCTTCGGAGAAGGAAATACTACTAACCGCAGATGGATGATAAATTCGTTGTGGTTAACCTACGGCATCAAAGATACAGGGATTGCACTGGCACACGAGCTTTTTCATATTGTTGCCAATGATGGCGGTCATACACGCACCGAAAATAACCTGATGCATGAACGCACCGATCCATCCCACACCGTTCTCAGGGCAGATCAATGCACAGTAATGCAGCGCAATGGACTGGACGCCGAACTGCTTGTCAAAAACTGAGTGTTAATGACCAGCAACGCCACTGAAGCCGAATTATACCCTTAAAGTTGATCGCCAAACACAACCACCCAGTAACTGCCATAGTTAGCACTATCCGTAGTAACACAGGCAGCACCCACTTCGGTATAGAGGCTATTCATAATATTACGGCAATGCCCGGGACTATCAATCCACCCCTGATGCACCTCTTCAATATCCATCTGACCCGCAGCAATATTTTCACCGATAGCACGCCAGTTGTAGCTCACAGCATCTGCTCGATGAGAAACGCTCAAGCCGTCCGAACCATCATGACTGAAGAAATTGTGCGTGACCATATCATTGGCGTGATTCACCGCTGCCTGCGATAGTTGGTTATTCCACAAGACCGAACCCACTGCGTCATAGGACTCATCGCCACACATTCGTGCAACACCACGTGACTGATTGACAACTGCAAGCATTGTATTTTCAAATTCCGCAGTCGGCGCGGCACACTCAACAGCACCTGCATTTGCCACCAGCTGTATGTCAACCACAGAACTGTTATCCGCAGCTGCGGTGTCACTGTTATCAACATTAGTGCTGGCATCCAGGCCGTCACCGTTGTCACTGTCCGAGCCATCTGTGCCGCTACTGCTACTGTTGTCTGCTTCGGTATCGTTCCCTGAGCCAGGTACGGCAACAGGGGGTGATATTTGAGCATTCGTTCCCGAATCCGAATCAGAACTATTCGGGGCCTCTTGCGCCGCCGCCGCCGGAAGCGTTTCCATGCTTGTTATATCACTGGAAGCGGAACATGCCTGCAGCACAGCGACTGCAAAACAGAGAGTGAGAGATTTGGTCATATTCATCCTGGATACCATATCTATGAGGAGCATTTTCGGCAAGGCGTTTCGCCTTACCCTCCAGCCAGTTTAATTTTCTCTAACAGCTTTTCCCGTTTTTCGCTATCCTGAATCAGGCTACCTGCCCTGTAGGCCATATTCAAAGTTAAACGGGCGTTAGTTTGATCACCAGTTCGTTCCAGTTCCAGTGCGATACCATGCAATGCAGACACTGCTGCGAATGGATCAACAATCAGGTTCGCGTGTTCAGTCGCCTGCTCCGTTAAGCCTAGTTTTACTTCAGTGAGCGCTACATGCCTGATAGCCAGATCCCTGGCAGCAGTATTAACCGGCAATTCGTAGGCTGTCGACATCGCTAAATCCAGGTAGTCCCTGGTGTCCTCAACACGACCGACCCGATCGTAGTACTCAGCAATAGCACTAAGTGCAACGGTCCTGCTTTCCGGTTTTCTCAAGCTCCTTGCCAAAATAGATGCCTTGAGGAAAGTATCCAGTGAGTCCTCTTCGAGTCCCATGGATTTTTCAGTGAAACCAAAATCTGCGATCGCTATTACACGTTCGGCTTCTGATTCAATTCCAAAGGTACTGCGAGCGGCTGAATCCAGCGCGTCCAGCGATTTATCAGTGTGACCAAGTTGAGAATAAGACCGTGCCAGCCTCTGAAGGCTCATCACTGTGAATAAACGATCACGAGTTGTCGCACTGATTCCCCTGGCAATTTCAAGATCTCCGACTTCGATCAAACGCTCTTGTAATTCCATATACGCTTGTAGAGCAACTTCTCGTTTTGCCCATTCATCAAAATATTTATCCGCTGGATGTGCAACACGATTCTTAAGCCAAAGTACAGAATTACTATCCGCGGGGATAGCCGGTCCCATTCTGGGTACCGGAGCCAGCGCTGCTGCCAACTGTGGTTCAGCACCGCCGTTGACATAGTTCTGCAGCTCCTGCCTGGCGTTGTCGCCCAAATCTTCAGATAAATATACAATCAACTCTTCAGTTGAGTAATTATGGGGATTACTAATGTCGGATGATCTTTCTATGGCCGCATTAAGAGAGACCTCTTCTACTGCCGCTAAAACAGAACTTTCAGTCACTACTGGTGCGGTGGCGACCACCGGCGCTGGCGCTTTGGAAGCAGCCCCCCCCATAAAGTAGAACGCAGCACCACCACCCAGCAACCCAACAGCGAGGGTGGCAATAGTGGTTGCCTTTAACAACTTGACCCTACGTTCTCTATCTATCAGGGTTTCAAGAGAATCGCTATCTTCAAGCCGGCTATCAATACCTGAGTCGTGATCAACTCCGTTTGATTCACCATCAATTGATGCAACACTTGATGCAGAGTTATCTTCTTCCGCAACCGCCTCAGTGACTGGCTCTTCTGTCACTTCCTCAACCGGTGCCTCCTGCGGTGCCTGCCCTGGTAACACCAACCCGCCAGTGTTTGAGGCCAGATCTTCTATCAAAGTATCTATCGAGCTGGTTGACGAACTTTGCGGAGCTGGAGTTTCATTGTTCTTACCTCCGTCAGCACGCTGCTCAGGGGCCGTTGGCGCTTCATCAGCATTAATTGGCCGCGCTGCAGATTGCTCTTCGTTTTCGGGTTCCTCCTGCGGTGCCTGGTCTGTTAGTACCAGACCATCAGTATCTGATGTGAGATCATCTATTAAACTTTCTATCGAACTGGCTGATGCAGTCTGCTGGGCGGATGTTGCATCGGGCTCATTTTCGTCAGCACTTTTCTCAGGGGCTGCTGGTGGCACATCAACATTAACAGGTCGGGCCACAGGTTGCTCTTCGTTTTTGGGTGTGGCTTCGGATTCACGATCTGAATCTGTTTTTTGAGGCTCTGGCTCATCCAAAAGTGGCTTTATTTCTTCTTGCAGTTCGCGTGAGGTATCTCGCGCTTCAACAGTCTGCACGTCTTTTGAGTCGTCTTCAGCTGTCAACGCAGCACTGTCACCAGATTTTTCCGACTCTTGCACGGCCACAGCATCGGGATCTGCTTCCTTCTTTTCACTTTTTTCTTCAGCGACAATGGCTGACCCTTTAGTCTGAAGCTCATCGTCAATTGAAAGCGTCAGACCACCATCCGAGGGGGCAGGCGTTGTAGTTGATTGTTTTTTCGGCGCTGTTAACGGCGTCTCGTTGTCAAGGCTAAGCGTTAATCCGCCATCATCAACAACGGCATTGCTTTTAGCTTTTGGCTTGGTCAACGGTGGAGAGTCATCATCCGCCAACGTAAGCTCAAGCAGTTCAGCTGGTGGCGCTTTTGCTTCGAGCTCAGAATCCGGCTCTGGAGCAGATATCTCTTCAGCATCGCCGGGCGCTTTTTCACTCTGAGACACAGGATCCGGCTGCAATGCGCTAGCGTCATCTTTATCTGAAGCATTCGCTTTTGTATCGGTTTTAACAGGTTTTGTTTCGCGAGCGTCAGCCACTCGCTTTAATTCATCGTCGAGCGAACCGAGTTCATCCAGAAAATCAAACTCTTCTCCTTCAGCATCGCTATCGATGTCAGATTCGTTAGCTTCCGTACTGCCGACATTTTCGACAGTGGTCCCGAGTGCCTCTAAATCTTCGTCGAATCCAGAGGAGTCGTCTTCGTCCGAAATCCCCGCACCACCGGTATCTGCCGCCGAGTCGGCGCCTGCAAGCTTCGCTGTCTCTGGTTCCTGATCTGCGTGTTCATCCGGCGAATCAGTATCTTGCAACTGAACTACTGGCTGCACATCATTGCTGGCAGCGGGTGTCTGTGCAGCTCCCCCGATTTCCTGACCGTCCATAATCAACTGGCAAACCACACCGAGGTTCTCTAACTGCATTTGCCCTTCAACTGCAGTATCCAGCGAGACCGCAGTCTGTGCAGCATAAGCGGGTTTACCGTTGCAGGCTGCCGCGACCAGTTCGTTAAACGCATCCGCCGGCTGGTTGAATTCAGCAACCAACCTTTTTGTCAGCTCATCGGCTGTTAGACCATCGTTTGTACCGACGACCATCAGGTCTACATTATCTGCCATTGTTGGAAATGCTCCACCTGACTCTTTTTTTATACGGCCAGGTTCTTGTTATCGTCTGACCCAAGACTAGCGGTCGAATCCGTAACAACTTAAGGCCGCAACGTGAGCAAACTCACCCCGCTGCACGATAGAAAATTACATAGCCCTGAATCTGTGGAGCAAGCTATTATTTATTCAGCAATTTCAGACGAATACGTTGAAACCAAAGTAAAAGGACAATTGCCAGTGAATTGTTCACCTTCCCCTCATCGAGCATTTCCAGCGCATCCTCAAAGCGAACCACAAATGCGCGAATATCTTCTCCTTCAGCAGGCAGGCCAAAGCTTCCACCTGCAGCTGATAAATCGGTTTGCGCCCAATATAGTGCAATCGTCTCTGTGCAGCCGCCGGGAGTGGGATAATAAGTGGTGATGTAATGAAGGTCATGAAGTTCGATCCCCGCCTCTTCCCTGGCTTCGCGGCGAGCGACATCTTTCTCTGATTCCCCCTCTTCAACCATTCCGGCAATAAACTCGATCAACCACGGTCCATTCTTGTCATCCATCGCACCGGCACGAAATTGCTCTATCAACAGCGTGCTGTCCGTTGCAGGATCATAAGGCAACACCGCCACAGCATGTCCTCGCTCAAGCACCTCGCGCTCAATGGGGCGACTCCATCCGCCGCTAAAAAGCTCATGCCGTATTTTGTATTTCATAAGCCGGAAAAAACCCTGATAGCTTATCTCGCAATCCAGTACCTGCCACTTTTTTTCCAAAACGAGTTATCCCTGAGAATCCAGATACAATGACTCAACCAACGCCAATTGCTCCGGTGTATCGACACCCATGCCCGGTAACTCCTCAGCGATATCCACGTGAATCCCCTCTCCGTGCCATAACGCCCGAAGCTGCTCCAGTTTTTCCAGCGATTCATACTGACACTCCGTCATTTGAGAGTATCGCGCCAGAAACCCCACCCGATAGGCATACAATCCCAGATGCCTGAATGCCGTACCCTGCAATTGCATTGTGCCATCACGATCAAAAGGTATGGGTGCTCGACTGAAGTAGTGCGCCATCCCACGATGATCAAACACGACTTTCACATTGTTCGGATCATTGAATTCTTCGATATCAACCACAGGCGTCGCGAGCGTCGCGATACTGGCATCAGTAACACGATGCAGATTTTCTGCTACCTGCTTAATGGTACTCACAGGGATTAACGGTTCGTCACCCTGAACATTCACCACAATGTCGTCAGAATGCCACTTTTGTAAATGCGCGACTTCAGCTATACGATCAGTACCGGTTGGATGATCTGCCGATGTCATGCAAAACGCAGCCCCGTGGTCTTCGCAAACCCGAGCTATGCGATCATCATCAGTGGCGATAATAATTTCCGCAGCATCGGCCTTAAGCGCTTGTTGATAAACCCGTATCACCATTGGTACTTCGGCGATCAGCGCCAGCGGTTTCCCGGGAAATCGGCTAGACTGGTAACGCGCCGGAATAACAACTTTGAATAAATTTTGGCTCACGAAAAGGTTCTCTGTTGTGCAACAGCCAGAAGTTGATCAAACTCATCAAGAACTATTCCGTCAACTTCTGCGCTGACCTGTAAAGTCCAAACCACATCAGACGCCCAATCCGCACACTTAACTAAATCTTTTTCTGTGATTACGATTGGCAGAGCATCACCAAATTCGAGGTCACTCGCCTGATAAACTGAATGATCGGCAAAAGGGTGCTCTATAAGCTTTAGCCCAAGACCCTGCAGCATCTCGAAAAACTTTCGAGGTTGAGCAATAGCAGCAACCGCATGGACCTCTGAGTGATTTATCTCGCTCGTAAATCGGTCAGCTACAATCGACCTCCCGGATGCCACATTGTAAAATACATTCGCAACCAGGGTATAACCAGCTTTTGTAGAATCCCCACTATCATAGGACGAGCCACTAAACACAATCTGATCAACCTGTTTCAATCTGGATAGTGGCTCACGAAGCGGACCGGCTGGAAAACAGAAGCCATTGCCAAACTGGTATTGCCGATCCACCACCAGCAACTCTATATCACGCTGCATCGCATAATGCTGAAGCCCGTCGTCACTAATCACAACATCGCTGGCTCCCAAATCAAGGAGATACCGGACAGCAGCGGAGCGATCTTTAGCAGCAACAACTTTTACCCCCGTGCGCCTGGCAATCAAAACCGCTTCATCCCCAACCTGCAGGGGATCGGATTCCGGGGTCACCAGTATTGGCTCACTACCAGACATTGCCCCCCCATAACCGCGAGTCACAACACCAACCACAATTCCTTTCTGTTGCAGATGTACTGCCAGTGCTATGACCAGTGGTGTTTTACCCGCGCCGCCAGCGGTAAGATTTCCAATCACCACAACTGGCACCGGGCTTTGCCACGATCGCAAAACACCTAACCGGTAAAGCGAACTTCGAATGGCAACCAATCCCCGGAACAACAATGATATGGGCCATAGCATCCATGCCAGAAATGATCGCCTGCGCCAATAGGCAGGAGTCTTCAGTGGCATCAGGATAAAACGCTGGTTTTAAATTGCACCACCGGCTCACGGGTTGCAACAGGAATAATCAACAGAACGGGATTAAATGGCAACAGACTCACGATCATCATCATTTGGCTTTTCAGGGTTGCCCTGTAAAAATGCATAGTAACCGTTCTTCTTTAACAGCTCTTCGTGCTTGCCAGCTTCGACAATCTGTCCTTCGTCCATCACGACTATACGATTAGCTTTTTCTATTGTGCTGAGTCGATGCGCGATGACAATTGTAGATCGATTTTTCATCAGCTCAGAGAGACCCTGCTGAACCTTGCGTTCTGATTCTGTATCCAGAGCGGACGTCGCCTCGTCAAGCACCAGTAGTGGTGCGTCTTTTAAAATCGCCCGTGCTATCGCCAACCGCTGGCGTTGACCGCCGGACAACATCACTCCGTTCTCACCCACCACAGTCTCATATCCGTGCTCAAGGCGTTCTATAAACTCATGCGCGTTAGCAACGCGACACGCTGAAACTACCGAGTCTTTATCAGCTCCACGCATTTGACCATAGGCAATATTAGCAATCACAGTGTCATTAAACAGTGTCACGTCCTGACCAACGTATGAAATATGTTGACGTAAACTGGCCAGGGTGTACTGTTGAATATCAATGCCATTGATCCTGATCTGCCCTTCAGTCAGGTCATACAAACGAGGTATCAGATTGGCTATTGTAGATTTACCGCTCCCGGAACCGCCAACCAGTGCGACTGACTCCCCGCTGGCCACCGCAAACGAGACAGATTTCAATACTGGCTTGTCATTTGAGTAAGAGAAGCTCACATCGCAAAAAGAAACTTCAATTACCGAGCTATCAAGCACCACAGTACCGTTGTCAATTTCAGACTCTGAATCTAAAACTTTAAACACACTTTCTCCGGCGGCTAGCCCGGCCTGAATTTTCGAGTTCACCATCGTGAGCTGCTTAATGGGTGCGAACAGCATCATCATCGCCGTTATAAATGACATAAAAACACCAACCGAAACCTCCCCCACATAGCGTCCGGATGAGGCCAGAAACACAATAATGCCAAGTGCAATAGCCACCAGAAATTGAATCACGGGCGCACTGGCCGCGCGCGTAAACATTTCTTTCACGTTGAGCTTTCGGTTACTTTCATTGGCTGTATCGAAATGTTCACGTTCATATTGCTGCCCGCCAAATACCTTTATCAGCCGCTGTCCTTCGACCGTTTCCTCAATCACACTGGCTACCTTCCCCATCGATTCCTGAATGCCGAAGCTTAATTTTCGAAAGCGACCACTAACAAAAACCACAATCAAAGCAACCAATGGCCCCAGGACCAAAAAGCCCAGGGATAATTTCCAGCTTTGGTAGAGCATTAAGCACAACAAGCCAATGATGGTTAAGCTATCTCTGACCAACACGGTCAGGCACTCCGCTGCCACAACTGCGATATTGCGAACATTAAACGTAACTCTCGAAATCATCTCTCCCGAGGACGACAAATCAAAAGCAGCCGTAGGCATATCAAGGTATTTATCAAAAACTTGCTGGCGTATTTTTTTTACAATCTGCCAGCCAATTGCCGCCATGAGATACGTTGAAAGAAATCCGGCGAGCCCCCGGAAGAAAAATATCACCACTATCAGGATTGGCACCATGGTAATTGAATTGATATCGCGCTCTACAAAGCTGCCGTCCAGCATGGGTTTCATCAGAGCCGCAAATGCCGTGCTGGAACCCGCGTAGACGACCATAGAAAGAACTGCCAGAGCCAATTGCCAGCGGAACGGCGATACATATGAGAGCAGCCGCCGAAACAGCGATAGACCGTCGGAAGAATCGAAATTGGATTGGGTCAAGGAGAGTCCTGAAATTTACGTTTTACAGCACACCCTGCGATAATATGCGCGCAAGCAGTGGCTAGAAATCGCTGGTCAGGTTGATCTCCATGACTCAGTCAAGACTTCAGTCACTTTGGGCTGCTGCCAACGAAAATTTTACCATACCCAATTGTGCAGCGGCATCCATTGCAGTAACGACAGACTGATGGGGCGCCAACGCATCTGCGCGAACCAGCAACGGAATATTCTTATTACCACGCGCCAGTTTATTGATTGCGGCGCGTACCGTTTTCAGGCGGGAATCCCCTAATTTTCGGCCGTTTATATGATATTGCCCATTGGCACCTATCACCACTTCAATACTACGTTCAGGTGCCTCAATTTTTTGATCACTGGCTTGCGGCAGCTGCAGCTGCAACCTGGTTTCTTTCTGAAATGTTGTAGATACCATAAAAAAGACCAAAAGTAGAAAGACCACATCGATCAACGGGGTCACGTTGAGGTCAAGTTCTTCAGTCGCGGCACTACGGAAATTCATTCAGCAAACTCCGGACGCCGTTGCGACGCCGCAGCACGCCGAACAGGTGCAGATCGCGGCCGGTTAGCAAACTCCGGCACATAAGGGAGGCTGGTCGCTTCTATGGCTTCCACCAGTTTCAGCGCCTGTTGCTCCATGGTGATCAAAATATTTTCTATACGTGACCGAAAATGACGATGCATTATCAGCGACGGTATCGCCACAGCCAAACCCGCCGCCGTGGTGATTAGTGCCTGTGAAATACCGCCAGCGAGCTCCCCCGGATTACCCACCCCCGCACTGGTGATGCGAGTGAACACAGTGATCATCCCGAGCACAGTGCCCAGCAAACCCAGTAATGGTGTCACGGTGGCGATCGTTCCCAGGGCGTTCAGATAGCGCTGAAACTCATGGGAAACATGTGAGCCGGTTTCCTCGATCGATTTTTTGATCAGCTCGGCAGGTTTATGGCGATTGGCCAGTCCTGAAGCGAACACCCGACCCAACGGAGAGTGATTCTTCAGTTGTGCTATGTGCTGACTTTTTATTTCTTCGGTGTGCAAGAGGCGGCAGGACGACTCAAGTAAATCAACGGGCAGCACATTGGCTTTTCTCAGCGTCCAGCATCGCTCAGCCACAATGGCCATTGCCACCACAGAACAGGTCAGGATAGGCAACATGAGCCAGCCACCTGCGGTAATAATCTCTAACACTCGCGCTCTCTCTGTAGATCAACGGTTGATCAGTAAAGTGTAGCAGTCGTACGCGAAAGTGAACGAAGATGGCGCCCCCAAAAGCCACTGGAATGCTGTCGGTATTCCGTCACATATGTTTCATGAGAATCACTGATCGCAACCGTTATCGCACCGCCGGTTGCTGTATTGAATTCGCTCGCGCCGATCGCCTGGTAACGCTGTCGAACCTCTGGCACTGGAAAACGGTAGCGATTAGCAAACCCGGTGGTGTATACCACGGTTTTAGGGGTAGTGGTCGAAAGCAATTCCTTACTCGATGAAGTGTTACTTCCGTGGTGCGGTGCCATAAGCAACTCAAGTGACGGTAAACCGATGGCCAGTAATTTCTGCTCTCCTGCGCGTTCAACATCGCCGGGCAGCAACGTATGTTTCCCGCCACGAGTCGTCACCAGCAAAACACAGGAAAGATCATTTTTGGAACCTGTGTCTCTGTCCGATGGATACAACACACGAAACATCACATCGTCCCAAAGCCATTGCTGTCCACCACGACACGGCAATACGTCAGACATATTCGGCAACGGTGCCGATGCCGCTACAGTTGTCACCACAAAGTTTTTGACAAGTTCATCTGCTCCGCCGCTATGATCACGATCACCGTGAGAAACCATTAGACCGTCTACGGTATCAATGCGCTGCGACCTTAAGTAGGGAATGATCACCGCGTCCGCCGCATTAAATGTGGCAGAATATTGTGGCCCGGTATCATAGACCATCGTGTGTTGATGCGTACGCACTACCACCGCTGTACCCTGCCCCACATCGAGAAAAGTCACGGTGTAATCACCCGGTGCCGGTGCCTCAGATTGCGGAAAAAACACCGGAATCACGAATACCAATGCCAGCCAGCGAAGCGATTTGCTCACTGGCATTAGCGACAAAACGGCAGCAATAGCAATCATCGCTATCAGAACAATGACGAGATCACCCGCATGAATAGTTGCGACCGGTAACAACATCATCAGGGATAAAAGATAATCGACCATGGCGAACAGCCAGTCGACGGGCATAAATATATACTCAGCTGCCCTGACACTAAAAATTGCCACAACAGATCCGGTGAAAACAAGCGGCGTTAACACCATACCCACCAGTGGAACCGAAAAAAAATTCGCCAATGGTGCAATGATAGAAGCGCGCTCAAATATCAGTAGTGTCAACGGATAAAGG
The DNA here is from genome assembly GCA_964574535.1 of uncultured Granulosicoccaceae bacterium. Taxonomy (GTDB): domain Bacteria; phylum Pseudomonadota; class Gammaproteobacteria; order Granulosicoccales; family Granulosicoccaceae. The sequence continues at coordinate 46,468 of CAZNOB010000006.1, forward strand.
CCCAGCGTAATCAACAAATGCCCGCGAGCAACGTTCAGAAGACGATACTGAAAACCTGTCTGTGGAATAAACGAATAAATCAGAAATAGAATACCCACCGCAGCAAATGACATCCAGAATCCCGCAGACATCACGGCCAGCGGGTTGAGCAAGGAGACAACGATAAGTGCTATGGCCAATGCACCTTGCCTTGTTTGATGTCGACGCAGCACTGTCAGTAAAGCCAGCACAGAGAACATAATCAATGCTCGTTGTGTTGGCACAGAAAAGCCGGCCATTGCCGCATAAACAAGAGCGGCAATTGCTGCCATCAGTAAAGCGAAATTACGTCTTGAGATCTTTTGTAGCGATACAAAATATTTCCACAGCAATCCCGCCACAAAACCGGCAAAGCCTGCCACTAACGTAATGTGTAACCCGGATATCGCCAACAAGTGATTTGTCCCGGTGGCAATAAAGCGCTCCCACTGCTGCGGATTAATAGCACTGCGATCCCCAACCGCCAGGGCCAGTATTAACCCTTGATTCGGCAGTGATCGGGTTGCCCTGATCAATCGTTGATGCAACCAGGCCCGTGCACGTTCAGCCCACCATAGAGGTGTTAGCATACCCTGGCTTTGCTGCTGTAAATAAATATCCCGGTGATCTTTATTACGCACGTATCCCGTTGCTGCAATGCGCTGTTGAAACAACCACTTTTCGTAATCGAAGCCACCCGGGTTCATGAATCCATTGGGCGCTTTTAGCTTGACCCTGAGTTGCAGGTGATCGCCGGGTTTCAAAGATGGTGGCGTTGAGTACCAGTTCAGTCGCACCAATTCATTATTGGCCTGATAAAATTGCTCTGTGTCAGGCAGTCTTAACGAGTGCAAGCGAACCTTGAATCGTAAGCGCCCCGACTGCGGCTCAGGCAGATCAGTCACTCGACCTTCAAGCAATACCTCCGTATTCAGGAACACTGGTGGAAGGGCGCTGGCTAGTATTTGCCTGGCCTGAACAGCCGCGACAACAAATCCGCATAAAAAAACAAACAGTAGCGGTTTTTTTCGGGCCAGGGCTATTGCAATCAAACTGATAACCAACAGAACGGGATACGTTGGCAACGACTGAAGGCTGGCCAGCAAACAGATACCGGAAATAAAACAAACTGCGTTGATAACCACGACTGAACTTCTACATAAAACTACCGTATCAGCTTACCATTTCACCCCGACAGAACAAGATTTTTTATTTCCTGCCATCCAGGAACGCGTCACAGACGAAAAGATTTAATCTACCATGACCAGTAATCAGCAAAACAGAATTTCCACACAGCACTACGACCTTCGGCACATCCTGATGATCAACTTCGTGCCACTGGAACAACCAATTGACTCAAAAAATTAAATTTTTGTCCACCAAAACACATGCTTGAATCGCAGAATTCTCGCCTCCTAAGTCACCAACTCCTGGTCTTGTATTAAGTGTCCACCGCTCAGGCGATATATCTTCTGCATGCGGGCGGCGAGCCGAGTATCGTGCGTTACTATCATAAATGCAGTGCCGAGTTCTGCGTTTAGCTCGAGCATTAGCTCGTAGACATGTTCCGCCGTGGCTTCATCCAGGTTGCCGGTAGGCTCATCTGCAAGCACCAGTCGCGGGTTGTTTATCAGCGCTCGCGCAATCGCCGCACGCTGGCGCTCACCACCAGATAATTCGGCAGGCTTGTGAGTGAGGCGATCGCCTAAACCGACTTTTCGAAGCAGCGTTTCCGCCTCCCGGCGGGCTACAGAATTACTTTTTCGACCTATCAACAATGGCATGGCCACGTTTTCAACGGCTGTAAACTCTGGCAACAAATGATGAAACTGATAGACAAAACCCAACAGTTCATTTCGCAGCCTGCCGCGTTGCGCAGCGCCCATTCGGTACACTTCCTTACCACATAACTCAACTCCACCGTGGTCGGGAGTATCGAGTCCGGCAAGCACATGCAATAGTGTACTTTTTCCGCAACCAGAGCTACCGATGATAGCAATCTGATCACCTTGCTCTACATCGAGAAAAAGATCCTTGAGTACCTCTACACGCTGGTGCCCCTGATCATAGAATTTCTCTATGTCGAGGGCCCGCAACACAGGAGTCTTATCATTCATAGGCCAGTGCCTCAGCCGGTTCAGTTCGCGCTGCGCGCCATGCCGGATACAATGTTGCTACTAGCGTTAGAATCACTGCTAAAGAAGCCACTCTCGTTACATCATCATAATTGAGCTGAGACGGCAGCATGTCAATGTAATAAACATCTTTTGGTAAGAACTGAGTTTGAAACATCCTTTCGATTGCCGGCACCAGTGTTTCCACGTTTAGCGCCAGCGCAACCCCGCCTGCAACTCCCAGTGCTGTGCCTATCAACCCGATTAGCGCTCCCTGGATTAAAAAAACCATCATAATTGATAAAGGAGAAGACCCCATCGTTCTCATGATGGCAATGGCCGATTGTTTATCAGTGACCACCATCACCAGCGTACTCACAATATTAAACGCGGCCACTGCAACGATCAGCGATAAAATCACAAACATCACAGTTTTCTCAGTTCGCACGGCGCGAAAGAAATTGGCATGTTGGTGAGTCCAGTCACTGACCCAATATTCTTCACCTACCGTCGCCGCCAGATCACTCGCCACTCTGCGTGCGGCAAACATGTCGTCAAGACGCAGGCGAACTCCGGTATAGCCCTTGTTCAGTTTCATCAGCACAGAGGCATCATCAGCATGCATGATGGCGAAGTTACGGTCGTATTCAAACATACCGATTTCAAAAATACCGCGGACCGTAAACCGCTTCATGCGCGGCAGCACCCCTACCGGGGTCACACTGGCTTCCGGGGTAATGATGGTAACCTTGTCGCCAACAACCGCACCCAAATATTGCGCGAGTGAACTACCCAGTACGATTTCAAAAGAACCAGGCTTTAGATCAGTCAGCTCACCGGCCACCATTTTTTCACTAAGATCGGAAACGTCCGGTTCCTGCTCCGGCAACACGCCACGCACTACAATACCCGTCACCTGTTTACTCTTTACCACCATAACCTGGCCTTCGACATAAGGTGCTGCTCCGGCTACTTCCGGATGCGCAACCGCAGCGTCTGCAAGGGTTCGCCAGTCCAGCATGGGTTTTTCAAACAAAGTGACTGTGGCATGAGATGCGGCACCGAGTATTCTCTCGCGAAGTTCTTTTTCGAACCCGTTCATCACAGACATGACTGTGATAAGCGCCGTCACACCCAGGGCTATCCCAAGGATAGATATCAGGGATATAAAAGAAATAAAGTGATTTCGTCGTTTAGCGCGCGTGTAGCGAAGTCCGACGAACAGTTCATATGGTTGCAGCATGCTTTAAGTGTGAGGTCGCTCGAGACAGATTAATAGTGCAAAATACAACGGGTTTGTCCAACTGACTATCCGGAGGTTCCAACGACTGCGCCCGGCCCACCTGCATGCAAGCGTCAAAGCGAAATATTCAGACAGAAAACCATAGATTATCTGCTCGCCACAGTGAAGAATGACGCGAAGAAAGGCAATTGATCAGCCAGCAAGAGTACCACAGGCCGTGCCAGCAGCGGGGTCATCAGTATTACGGAACAGTCTGAAAGCAGACTGCACATATTGTGCGAACGACTAGCTACTAAATATAAGAACAACTCTATGAAATTACTGGTATTTCAACACATCGACTGCGAACACCCGGGTCAGCTGCGAGAGTATCTGGCTCGCGACGGTGTGGCGTGGGACGCGGTAGAACTGGACGAGGGTGAGTCAATACCAGCACTGGAAGACTACGATGCGCTTTGGGTGATGGGCGGCCCGATGGATGTCTGGGATACTCAGGAACATCCGTGGCTGATTGCAGAGAAACAAGCCATCAAGCGCTGGGTGACAGAGTTAAATCGGCCCTATCTGGGGCTTTGCCTGGGTCATCAATTGCTGGCCGATGCACTGGGAGGCTCATGCAGCAAGCTTGACCCTCCTGAAATCGGAGTACTCGATATCCAGCTTACCCGGGAAGGCATTGAAGATCCGATTTTCAAAGATATGCCAGCAACGCAAAAAGCACTGCAGTGGCATTCAGTTCAAGTTGACAAAGCACCTGCAAACTCTACCGTTTTGGCAAGTTCGCCAACCTGCCTGAATCAGGCAATGAGAGTGGGCAAGCATGCGTGGTCCATGCAATATCATGTGGAGGTCGAACCAGATACCGTGGATACCTGGGCAAAGGTGCCAGCCTATCGACAAGCACTCGTCAATACACTGGGGGAGAAAGCCCTGCCCGGCATGCTTGCAAGCGCGACAGATACCCTCCCTGACTTTGTCAGTAATTCAAAGCTGCTATATCGTAACTTCATGAACGCACTTTGAATAATTCAATCACTTACACATTCCGATAATGCAGGCAACACAGGTACAAACGGTCGTCGTTGGAGCCGGTGTGGTGGGACTGGCAGTTGCTGCATCACTGGCAAAGGCTGGCCGCGAAGTCTTTGTGCTTGAAGCTAACGCTGCTATCGGCCAGGGGGTTAGCTCGCGTAACTCGGAAGTGATTCATGCGGGCATCTACTATCCGCCAAAGTCAATCAAGGCCTGCGTATGCGTTCGTGGCCGACATCTGCTTTACGAACATTGCAAACAACACCATGTGACTACCAGGCGTATCGGAAAACTGATTGTCGCCACCAGCACTGCAGAAATTTCAGCTTTGAAAAACCTGTATCAACGCGGCATCGAAAATGGCGTAGATGATCTTGAGCTAATAGACCGAAACACTGCCATGACTATGCAGCCGGGCTTGCACTGTACCGCTGCACTACACTCTCCTTCTACCGGTATCATCGACAGCCATCAATTCATGCTAAGCCTGCATGCAGAAATCGAGAACAACGGCAGCATGGTGGTATGCAATGCCCCGGTAGAAAAAATCGTCTGCAAGAATAATTTATTCTCTATAACAGTAGCCGGTGACAGCGCCATGCTGCTTCACAGTCGTGAAGTTATTAACTGTACCGGGCTGCATGCGGTGGCATTGGCGAAGACCATTACCGGCCTCCCAAAGAAAACCATCCCCACAGCGCAGTTCGCCCAGGGTAATTATTTTCGCCTGCAGGGCAGAACGCCATTCACCAAACTGATTTATCCCGCACCGGTAAGCGGAGGCCTGGGAGTTCATCTTACTATTGATATTGGCGGACAGGCGCGTTTTGGTCCCGATGTGCAATGGCTCGACGCCGAATCCCATAATACGCTTGATCCTGATGTATTCAGTTATCGAGTTGATCCCAAACGCGCAGACAGCTTTTACGCTGCGATAAGAACCTACTGGCCTGACCTGCCAGATAATGCACTACAACCGGACTATGCAGGGGTAAGACCCAAAATAAAAGCCGCTGAAAGCACTGGTCCCGATTTTAATATTTCGACATACGCACACCACGGCATTCAAGGGCTGGTCAATCTATATGGCATCGAATCTCCTGGCTTGACATCCTCGCTGGCCATCGCTGAAATGGTTACCGAAGCGCTTAATAATTCCTGATACATCAGGCGGCCATTCTATTTAACCCCGAACAGAGAAAGCACCATGGCTATTCCATTCACTTCATTGGTTGAAAACCTGCCTGCCACCACCCCGTTCGTTGGGCCCGAAACCCTGGAACGCACCAGCGGTGTCAGCTTCAAAGCCAGAATCGGTGCCAATGAAAGCGCGTTTGGTATTTCCCCGAAAGCATTAACCGCCATGCAGGAAAGCCTGACCCGGAGCTGTTGGTATGCTGATCCGGAAAGCCATGAACTGCGTGCGGCACTTGCTGCGAAACATGGTGTTAACATGGATGAGATCGTTGTCGATGCGGGCATCGATACCTTGTTGGGCTTGACTGTTCGCATGCTGCTGCAAGCAGGTGCAAAGGCGGTTACTTCTGAGGGTGCCTATCCCACTTTCAACTATCACGTCGCGGGCTTCGGTGCAGAACTGATTACCGTACCCTATAAAGGGTTTCATGAAGACCCCGACGCATTGCTAAGTGCCACTCGAACACATAAAGCACCCCTGGTATATATCGCCAACCCGGACAATCCAATGGGCACATGGCATAGCCCGGACACTATTGCAGGCATGATTCGCGATTTACCTGATCATGCCATGCTGGCACTCGACGAGGCCTACATAGAGTTTGCAGACACCCCGATTGCACCAACCATAGATACGTCTAACCCACAAGTCATCAGGTTTCGAACTTTTTCCAAAGCCTATGGTATGGCCGGACAACGCATCGCGTACGCGATTGCTCACCGCGACGTAATTGCCGGCTTTAATAAAATTCGCAATCACTTTGGACTCAATCGAGTAGCACAAATCGGTGCTCTGGCCTCTCTACAGGATGAATCGTTTATTCCATCAGTTAAACAGCGGGTTGCGGAAGGTCGGCAACAAGTAATGCAATTCGCTGATGAACTTGGGCTTTATGCAGAGCCTTCTTACACCAACTTTGTTGCTGTAGATCTGACGTCACCAGCAAGAGCCAAAGGCATGATCGAACACCTGGGTTCACAGGGCGTGTTCATGCGTATGCCGGGGGTTGAACCGTTAAACCGTTGTGTCAGAGTCGGCCTTGGCAGTCAGGATGAATTTGAGCTGTTCTGCAAGGCTTTCAAATCCGGCCTCTGGAAATAATGAACTTAGAGCGACTAAACGCCCACATGCAGTCGGTAAAATCTCACGCACCTCAGTGATTCTCGCTACACCCCTGTTTCTGGACGGGCCCTAATTAATGTGCTGATTCAAGTATCAGGTCAGCGCCTTTTTCCCCGATCATTATAGAGGCAGCACAAGTATTGGAAGATGTCACCGTGGGCATCACCGACGCATCAATCACTCGCAGTCCATCAACACCATGCAATCTTAAATCCGGTCCAACAACTGCCATCAGGTTAGACGCCGGCCCCATCATACAAGTGCCAACTAAATGGTATCCCGTATTTCCGGTGCGACGGGCATAATCAAGGATTTCTTCGTCAGTTTGCACCTGCGGGCCAGGTGTTACTTCCTCCTCATAGTGCGACCGCAACTCGGATGACTCTAAAAATTGTCGGGCCATTCGAAACCCCTTGATCGTCACCTGCTGATCCAGTTCAGAGTCCAGATAGTTCGGTTGTACCTGCGGCACATCTGTAAAGTGTGGCGAGGTAACTCTGACATAGCCTTTGCTACTGGGCCGCTGTTGCGTGAAACCGCAAGTTACCGCCGGAAAAGTATCGAGCTCATACACTCTGCCTGGACGGTAACTGCCATGACTGAATACAAATTGCAGATCCGGTCTGGTGGAAGACTCTGAGGATTTTGTGATCCGATGATCATCAGACCATTGTTGAGAGCTTAAAAAAGCATAGGCAATAGAGGGACTCCACGACAATATGCTTGGCTTCCCCAAACACCATCGCAATACTTCTTTGCCAAGCCGCAGCCCTCTGCTTTGAGTATTAAGCGTATCCGTGCCATCACGTAATCTCGCTGCCAACCGCACAAAATAATGGTCTTGAAAGTTCTCTCCCACACCCGCCAGATGATGTTCTACGGGAATACCAAGGGATTGCAAATGATCAGCATTACCAATACCGGACAACTGCAGCAAGCGGGCCGAATTGACAGTCCCTGCACACAGTAAAACCTCACATCGAGCGTTAACGATCTCTGTAACCCCGGCGCGCTCTACCTCTGCACCTGTGGCTCGCCGCCGTGTCATCAGCAGTCTCTTAACGGTGGAGTTTGTTCTGACGTCAATGCCGAACTTGCGCGCCGGTGATAAAAAATTACGCGCCACTGTCTCACGCGCACCCCGATGTATAAAACGCTGGTAGTAGCCCGTTCCGCGTTGCGATTCGCCGTTGTAATCATTGCCCACCGGTGCGCCGGTCACGGAAGCCACGCCTTTTATAAACGCATCACAAAGCGGATGAGTTTGATCGGGATCAGATATTCGCAACGGACCATGCCCTCCACGATACTGCGACTCAACCCCTGAACGATTCTCTGAACGTCTGAATAAAGGCAATACGTCACGGTAGGACCAGCCAGGGTTGCCGAGGGATGCCCAGTGATCGAAATCCTCTGCTTGCCCGCGATTATATATCAGACCATTGATCGAAGTTGATCCGCCGAGAATCTTACCCTGCGGCAGATAGACGCTGCGGCCTGCGGTATTGTCTCCGGCAACACTGCCAAACTGCCACATCAATTGCGGCTTGCTTAAGTTTTTTACAAAGCCTGCAGGTATTTTTACCAGGGCCCGATTATCATGATCACCGGCCTCAAGTACACAGATTGATCCGGCCCCCGCTTCAGCCAATCGTGCAGCCAGCACTGATCCGGACGCGCCACTGCCAATAATCACATAGTCGTAAGTTTCACTCATGGATGGCCTAAATAATTATGTTCCATTTAACACCATACCGCACCGAAACCTGCATCCCATCAATTTATTATCAACAGCACTCACGCAAAATTGCGACGCCAGCCCTTTTGATTCAGCGGTGACCTAATGACTCGTGCCAGGAAAAGACTATTAAAACCTGGCCTTCATTAAGCGATGCTGGTTAAGGACTACACAAACCGATTAATCTGATTTTCAAGATACTCTTGTCGACCGGATACCGGCTCAGGATTTATATCTTCACTCTCGACTTTATCGGCGAGTGCTTCGAGAGACATCTTTCCATCGAGAATCTGCTGACCATTGCTACTTTTCCAACTGCTGTAACGATCATCAATAAATTGATCAACGGTGCCGTCCTCGATCATTGCCGCAGCTGCTTTTAGTCCACGGGCGCAACAGTCCATCCCGCCAATATGTGCGATGAGCAGATCATCCGGATCTATCGACTGACGACGAAGCTTGGCATCAAAGTTAGTTCCGCCGGAGGTGAACCCCCCCGCCTTCAAGATCTGATAATAAGCCAGTGCCATCTCGGGCACATTATTCGGAAACTGATCAGTATCCCAGCCAGATTGGTAATCATTGCGGTTCATATCAATGGAGCCAAAAATTCCAAGCGCAGTTGCCAGCGCCAGCTCATGCTCGAACGTGTGACCAGCGAGTATGGCGTGGCCTTGTTCGATGTTCATTTTGACTTCATTCTCAAGGCCGTGCCGCTTTAGAAATCCATAGACAGTACCGACGTCATAGTCATACTGATGCTTGGTAGGCTCCTGTGGCTTGGGCTCGACAAGGATTGCGCCCTTAAATCCGATTTTATGTTTGTACTCAACCACCATATTGAGAAAACGCCCCAATTGTTCAAGCTCTTTATCGATGCGAG